>JARRJC010000028.1 GCA_037379885.1 Limibacillus sp. | reverse complement strand
AATGCGCTTGAGAGCATGGGATGAGAAGGGGGCCTTTGTTTCTGGGTCTTTAACTAGGTCAAGCCCTTGGAAAAGCCCTCGTCCTGTGACGGCGCCGATACAGCTGTGGCGCTCGGCGAGTGCCTTCAGCTTTTCCGTCAGATACCGGCCGCTATCTCCAACCGTGGTCAAGAGCCCTTCGCCGTCGATCACGTCCAATACGGCATTCCCAGCGGCCGTCGATACCGGGTTGCCACCAAAGGTATTGAAGTAGCCGGTCTCCTTGGCGAAGACATCCGCGATCTGCCGCCGTGTAATCACGGCCGCCAGAGGGTGTCCATCGCCCATTGGCTTGCCCATGGTGACGAAGTCCGGCTCTACGCCGTAGTGTTCAAAGCCCCACCAATGGTCGCCCAGGCGGCAATATCCCGATTGAACCTCGTCGGCGATGACCAGCCCGCCCACCGACTTCATCTTTTCGCATAGAGTGTCTAGATAGTGGTCAGGAGCGCGAAGCGGGCCCGGGGCGTCCCAAATGCTGTCGACCAGCATAGCGGCCGGGGGGTGCCCTTTTTGGATCATAGTGTCGATTACGCGGGATGCCTCTTCGGCATACTGCGAACCAGCGTTGTCACCTCTAAAGCGGCCCCGATAGCTGTCCGGGGCTTCGATGACGCCCAGCCAGTCCGGTCGGTCATTTTGCGGATAGCTTCCCGGTGATAACTGCAAGACCAGATGCGTGTTCCCGTGATAGGCGCCTTCGGTCACCACGCATCCTTGCCGCCCGGTGAAGCGCCGCGCCATCTGAACCGCTAGATCGTTTGCCTCGCTACCTGTGCAAACAAACATGCAGGTATCAAGGGCGGGCGGCAGTTTGGCTACCAGCCGTTCTCCAAGTCGGATGATGTTTTCGTGGAGGTAGCGCGTGTTGATGTTGAGTGTCGCCGCCTGGTTCGACAGCGCCTCGACAACCGTCGGGTGGCAATGGCCGACCGAGGGGACGTTGTTATAGCAGTCCAAATAACGGCGGCCGGATGAATCCCATAGCCAAACCCCTTCCCCCCGAACCAGATGCAGCGGCCTTTCAAAGAAATGGAAGTAGCATGGCCCCAGAACCGTCTCGCGGCGGCGGAGCAACATTTCATCGTTCATGAAACAAGGCCCTCATCGAATTCATTGTCGGCAAGCGGAATGAAAGGCTCGCGTCACGGCTGCGCCGTCGAGCCCCATGATCATTTCCACAGTCTCCATCGTCTCGGCGCGCAGACCTGTCAAGAATGCGGGGGGATTAAGGGTTTCTTCCAAACGGAAATCGGTCAGCAACACCGTCTGAACCAGCCGCGCCAGGATCAGGTCGTATAGCAGTGCAAGCTCTACCTCACTCAATGGATAGGCTTGGTGATAGCCGTTGATGGCAGCCGCCATGCCTCCAACCGGATCCCTCTGCGATGAAAAGCTCGCTGCGACGATCGCCGGATCACAGACCAATGGGCCTTGAACCATGTCGCCAAAGTCGATCACACCACAGACAGACTCATCCCGAGCGTTGGGGCGGAGCAAGTTGTCCCGGTGCAGATCGAAGTGGGCAACCTGCTGACGTGCTTCTTTTAGATCTTCGGCGAATAGGCTCTCGAAACGGGGACGTAGTTGCGACTCTAAGGCAGCAATATCGGAGTTCCCGTGACGCCACAGGTTCTTTGATCCCAGCAACCCGTTGTTCATATCCCAGGGCATGAAGTGCTGAGCAGAGGGATGCTGAAAGTCGGCCAGAACCCTCGCCAGGGTCCCGCAAAACCGCCCGATCCCGACAAGCCCCTCGGATGAAGGCTCGCGACCGTCGCTATGCGGAATGCCTTCAAGGTAGGTTAGGAGCCGAACCTTGTGCGTTGCGCCATCCTCACCGTAAATCTCGCCGGCGGGCGCTCCGTCCAGAGTTGGCGTCACGCGGGGAGCCGGCAAATCAGGAGCGACACGCTCAAGGTGCTCAAGTGCTTCGATCTGAAAATCGACGACGCCCGGGTCTTCGGATGCGGCGGAGACTTTGAGCACGAAACGAGCGCCATCCTCTGTCGTCAGAAGATGGTTCTGATCGCGTTCCCCTTCCAAGGGTTCCAAACTTCCCGCAACGCCAAACAGCCGCTTTGCCTCTTCTAACAGGCGCGCCGTTGAGAATTCCGGTGGTTCGAAGCGGAGGAAGTTCGCTGTGAGGCGCACCTCTCCCGCATTGCTGGGTTTGCCGTGAATGATTGGACTCCGAAGCTTCAATTAGAATTATCTGCAGGATTCTTTGGGCGTTGATCTCTTTGGATCTGGCCCGCGACTCCTGCCGTCTTTGGGGTGCCGTGCCAAGAGTAGTATCATTTCCCATCTTGCATCCGCAGCCGAATTGACCCCTTGGCTGCAAACGAGGGTCTGGATTGAGACACACCCACATGTGGGCGTGGCGTCGTATCGTGGCTTCACTGCAGCTTCAGCCCGCCAAGGGCTGGATGTTCAGATCTGTGGGCGTCTGTGGGCCCAAGGGCGCAATTTTTCCACAGCTGCACCGATACGCAAGACGCCAAGATCGTCGAAGCGGTGACCTATGATCTGGATTGCAGTCGGCAAACCTTCTTTCGTCCAGCCTGACGGCACCGAGAGCGCGGGGCACTGCGCAATGTTATTGAAGACGGCGGTCATGTCGGATGCGGTGATTTTTCCGGTTTCCGACTCAGCCCAAATATCATCATCGGTCAATTCAGCCTGTGGTGCCGGGATTGGGCAGGTAGGGCAGATCAAAGCATCGAAATTTTCGAAAACATCACAAAGCCTCATCCATTGTTCTGTCCGCACGAACTCGAAACGCTTCAGGCTAATAGCGTCAATGTCTTTGGCACGCTCGAACATCTGAACGACGGTTGGGTCGAGGTCGGCGCGTTGATCGTCGAGATGCTGGCCGAACATCGCTGCAAGGCAGACGCACCAATTTTCAGACCAGACATCTAGGACCTCTCTGGTCCACCTGAGATCGACTTCCTCCACCGTGGCGCCAGCGGCACGAAGAGCCTCCACCGTGGCTAGAACATTGTTCGCGACCTCTTGATCTACTGCATAGAAGCCGAGGTCCATATCAAGCGCGATCCGCAGGTCGAAAAGGTCCGAGGGAATCTGATTCGGTATCTGTAGCGGGGTCTGCAGAGACATGATATCGCGCTCGTAGGGACCTTGGGTGCAGGCCAAAAACAGCGCTGCGTCGTCTATGGTCCGCGCCAGCGGCCCGAAATGGCTAATGTTGTCGAAGACGGTCGGCAGCACCGTCATGGGGATTCGCCCAAGCGAAGGCTTGAGGCCGACGATGCCGCAGAGGGCGGCGGGAATGCGCACGGAGCCGCCCATGTCTGAGCCTTCTGCAAGCGGGACGCAGCCCGCTGCAACCGCCGCACCCGACCCGCCTGACGATCCGCCCGGTGTGCGGTCCGTGTTCCAGGGATTTCGCGTTACCCCCCAAAGCGGGCTGTGGGTGAATCCTGAATGAGCAAACTCCGGTGTTGTCGTCTTGCCGACCAGGATCGCGCCCGCGGCCTTTAGGTCCGTCACGATCCGCGCATCGTGATCCGGCACCCAGTCCTTGTAGACCACGCTGCCGCGCGTGGTTGTCTTGCCCTTAGTTGGAGTGAAATCCTTGATCGCGACCGGCACGCCATGGAGGGCGCCTAGTGCCTCACCTCGGGTCACAGCATCTTCGGCCGCTTTCGCCTGATGAAGCGCTTCTTCAGGGTAGGTGAAGCAAAAACAGTTCAGACTGGGGTTAACTGCCTCGATGCGCTCTAGGCTGTTCTGCACAACCTCAACTGGCGACAGCTCCTTTGCCGCAATGTGCCTGGCGAGTTCGCGTGCGGGCATGTAGCAGAGATCGGTGTCGACCATGACTTTCTTTCCTAACCACTCAATCCCATTCTGCGGCATGCTGGTTTATTAGCACCAGTATCACCCATCATTCGCTGAGGCTTTGAACTCATACTATTCCTTGATAAGCGAGCAGATTTCCCTGCAACGACAAATGATTTCCTTGTTCTTCGAAAAAAATTCCCTGTTCGAGTTTCTAGGGAAGTTCGCAAAAAACATGATCAAGATCAGTGCTTTAGATAGGGCTGCAGAGTCAGTAATAGGCTGAAAATCAGGAAATTCCCTGTATTTCCCGGTTATCAGGGAATTTTGTGCAGAGACGAGTTCGCTGCAGACTGCATCCGCCGCCAGACGGCCCTTTCAAGCTTACGAACCCTCGGATTCCTAGAGGTCCGCGCCGCAGGGCGGCGCAAGGGAGTCTTGGTAAGGTCAGGCTTCGGCCAGGCGCCGCAAGAGGTTCGCCAGGGTTTTCTGGGCGAGGTCGGTCTCCACAGCCTCGGGACAGGTCACCTTCAGCTTTTCGAAGATCAACTCAACGTCGCTCACCAACTCACGGTCCTCGGCGGAACGCAGATGGCTCTGCACCCAGGTGACGGCCGCCAGGCGTTCGCCTTTCACGACCGGGTTCACCCGGTGCAGCGTGGAGGAGGGGTAGCAGACCGCGCTGCCCGCGGGCAGCTTCACTTCCTGCGGGCCGAAGGGGCTCTCGATGTAAAGCTCCCCGCCTTCGTACCCGTCGGGTGGAGACAGGAAGACCGTCACCGAAACGTCGCTGCGAATGTTCGAGTCCTTGCCCATCAAGGCTTTGTCCACGTGCAGTCCATACTGCATGCCGGGCAGGTAGCGGCTGAACAGGGGCGGGCGGATATGGCGGGGACGCACGGCCCGTTTGAACTCAGGATGCGCCTTCAGAGCGTCCTGAATTTCTTTCGCGAGGGCCGCGCCCTCGTCGAACTGTTTCTTGTCCAGCTGAAGATTCTGCTTCACCTCCCGAGCGCGGCCCCGCGCCGTCGACTTGCCGTCGACGTAGGCCGCCTCGGCGAGCCTGGAGACGATCCGCTTCCGGTCGGATGGACTGAGAAGATCGGGAATGATCGTCAGCATTGCATGCGTCCCCGCCAAAAAACCGTCTTACGTTCGTCTGGGTTCAGCCATTCAGCGGAATCCAGCGCCCCGGGTCAAGACGGC
Source organism: Limibacillus sp. (assembly GCA_037379885.1). NCBI lineage: Bacteria > Pseudomonadati > Pseudomonadota > Alphaproteobacteria > Rhodospirillales > Rhodovibrionaceae > Limibacillus > Limibacillus sp. The sequence continues at coordinate 35,168 of JARRJC010000028.1, read as the reverse complement.
AGGCGATCCTTTGCCGCTCCCGCTCGCCGCCGCCTTCCAGGCGCACGACTTCGCGGTATTCGCGGCAGTAGTGGCCGCTGCGGATCTTGAAGGTCCGGATCGGCGTCACGCCGCCGCGGACCGCCTGGCTGCCATGGCTCCAGTTGAAGGTTTGCCCGCTGGGCTGGGTTTCCAGGGCGTCCTGAACGCTCATGGCGGCGCGCGCGCTTTGAGAGCGGTCGAGGTCCCTGTAGAGCGGATCCCTCAGGTACTCGAACTCCGCGGCCTCGACAGACCTGGCGAGCGGAAGCAGGACCCCTAGAACGCCGAGAAATCCAGCGAGCTTGAGGGCGGACGAGCCGAAGGGCCGACGGAAAAACATGGATGTCATCAGTTCCACCCCTGCTCGATCAGACTCTGCTCCTGCTCGGGCGTCAGATCGTCGCCGACCGGCGTGATCTCGCCAAACTCATCGTCCCCGGACTCATCGTCCCCGGACTCGTCGTCCCCGGATTCATCGTCCCCGGACTCGTCGTCGCCGGACTCATCGTCACCCGACTCATCGTCACCCGACTCATCGTCGCCGGATTCGTCGTCGCCGGATTCGTCGTCGCCGGATTCGTCGTCGCCGGATTCACCGCTATCATCGCCGTCGTCGCCGGCTTCGCCACTTTCAGAGCCGTCGTCGCCGCCCTCGCCGCCTTCGCCGCCGTCGGAGCCCCCATCGGAACCACCATCGTCGCCGCCTTCGCCGCCTTCGCCACCATCGGAGCCGCCCCCGTCAGAGCCGCCGCTCCCTCCATCGCCTCCTTCACCTCCTTCACCACCGGAATCGCCGTCCTTGGCGTACGCGCCCGAGGGTTTGAAGAGGTGTCCATGATCCGCAAGATCGAAGGAAACCGGCAAGGCGGCAAGGCTGAGGCTCAGCACACTGGTCGATGCTAGCAGTGCCAAGGTGCGGCGCGTCTTACTATCAGACATGATTGATGCTCCCATTTGCTCACGTTCCGAAGAAAGAGACTGCCGGTGTGCAAAAGACCCTGGGCCCACTGGCCGGCATGCTTTCGAGAGTTAAAACACGCAAACCCCGATCTTTCTTCCCGGGAACTCAAAAAAACTTGGAATAAACTTCTCACCATGAGTGTTCTTATCGGTGAGAGGCACTCAAGCAAGGCATCGGGTAAACCCGGCCGCAGGCCCGGCAAAGAGCGAGGCGATCATTGATGGAGCAGCGGGCGCGCAGAGAGATCGTTTCCTTGCTGCCCCGCTTGCGCCGCTTCACGCGCGGTCTGGCCGGAGGTGCGGAGGCCGGCGACGAGCTTTTGCAGGCGACCTGCGAGCGGGCGCTGGCGAACTTGCATCTCTGGACCGAGAACTCGCGCCTGGACAGCTGGCTGTTTCGGATCGCCCGCAATCTCTTCTTGAACGAGATCCGCGCGGGAAAGGTTCGTCAGGCCTATCTGCGGGATGCAGCGGACCTCTTGCCCAGGGCCGAGCCCGGAGAGCGCATCGCGGAGAGCCAGATCGAGATGGCGCGCCTGCGCGCGCTGCTTCAGCGCTTGCCCGAAGAACAGCGCAGCGTGCTGCTGCTGGTCTGCGTCGAGGGGCAGAGCTACGCGCAAGCGGCAGAGACGCTGGCGCTGCCCATCGGAACGGTGACGAGCCGCCTCGCACGGGCGCGCTTGAGTTTGAAGGATTGGATGGGCCGGGACGACAGCGAAGACGTCCCGTCCGCATCCCAGCGGGACCGCCACCAGAGCGGTTCGTGAAGGGAGAAGGTTGATATGACCTTATCGAGGGAACTGTTGGTCGCTTATCTCGACGACGAGCTTGGCGTGGAAGACCGCCGACGCGTGGAGGACTGGGTCGAGAAGGATTCGGCTGCCGCGGAGGACTTGGCTGAACTGGAAGAGCAGCAGCGAGTCCTGAAGGCCGCCTTCGAGGGAGAGCTTGCAGAGCCGCTGCCAGCCCAAACCCTCTCTCTCTTCGTCGATGCCCCGGGGGAGGGCGCGGCGGGACCTATGGGAGCCTGGTGGCAGGCAAGCATCGCAGCGGGATTGACGGCCGCGATCGTCGGCGGGTTGGTGGCCTATGGCATGTCCGGCCTGCGAACGGACCAGATTCTGGCGCGCTACGAGGCCGAACGCGCAGCCGACCGCGCCCAACTCGCCTCGGTCATGCAGGAGGCGCTGGAAAGCAACCCCAGCGGACAGGCCGCGCAGTGGAACGGCGACGCCGGAACGGCGGGCGGGCAGGTCATCCCCATACGGACCTATCAGAACACGGCGGGCAACTGGTGCCGTGAGTATCGCGCCGAGGCGAAGATAGGTTTGGAGACGATAGCGCTCGAGGGCGTCGCCTGCCGCTCCAACGCGGGAACCTGGATCACCAAGGCGGAGAGGCAAAGGGTTTCAAGCTCCTCGACTTGAGCCAGCGGCTCGGGAGCCAGCAGGAAGCCGAGATCGACCCCGGCTTTCTTGTTGGGTACTCTGCGGGCTGTCTGGAGCGTTGGATCGAGGAGACCATCATGCCGCTCGCCTATCTTGACAGCGGGGCTGGCCCCGGCGATGTCGTGAATGCCCTCCGGAGCGACGGGGCTGTTGTCGTCACAGGCCTCGTGGAGGCCGAGGTCGCAGATTTGATTCTGGCCGAGTTGCGCCCGCATCTCGATTCGTCCGGCCTGAACGCGCGCAGCGATTTCAACGGCAGCCTGACATCGCGCTTCTGGCAGGTTCTCGCGAAGGCGCCCAGCGCCGCCGCCGTCGTCAACCACGATCTGGTTGTGCAGGTCGCCGACGCGATTCTCCTGCCGCACTGCGCGACCTATCGTATCGGCAGCATGACCGCGATCGAGATCCTGCCGGGGGAAGCGGAGCAGGGCCTGCACCGGGATGATTCCCTCTACCCGATCGAGATCTCCGGAATGGAGCTTCAGATTGGCGTGATGTGGGCGCTGAACGATTTCACCATGGAAAACGGAGGAACCAGGGTCGTGTGCGGCAGTCACCGTTTCTTGCGCTCCTGGCATCTTCCCGACTTGTCGGGCTGGGAGTCGACGGTGATGCCGAAAGGCTCGGCGCTTTTCTACCTGGGCTCGACCTGGCATGGCGGCGGCGCCAACCGCAGCAACGGCCCGCGCGCCGGCCTGATCAACACCTACTCCCTGGGTTGGTTGAGGCAGGAATCGAATCAATACCTCTCCACGCCTCCCGACGTAGCCGCCAAGTTCGAGCCGCGCCTGCGCGCTTTGCTGGGTTATACGCCGCACGGTTCGGGTGACGATCGCATCGGGAACTTTCGCGGGGAGTGCCAGGCTTGGCTGGATACGCCGCCAGAGCCGCAATGGCGGGCGCCGCGAGGCCAGGTTGCGTCGGCCGAAGACGTAAAGGCGCAGAGTGGCGTCTAACGCAGGATAGCTTCCGAGAGCCCGGCCCTCTCCTATTTCCTGCTTCGTTCGGGATCGCCCCGTTAAAGAGCGCTGACCTGACGCTGGGAGGCTTCCAGCCAAGCAGGAGCGATCTCCACGCCCCAGCCCGGCGCGTCGGTCACGCTCACCTTTCCGTCCGTGACGGCATAGGGTGATTCCACGAAGAGCTGCTCCTGCCAGGGATAGTAGTCGGGCCCTTCGATGGAGAACTCCAGGTACTTCCCGGCGTTGGGAATGGCGCGCAGCAGATGCATGGTGAAGAGCGTCACCAGGGTGAGGTTGGCGCAGTGGGGCGTGCAGGGCAGGCCCGCCGCCTCCGCCATGGCGGCCACCCGCAAGGTGCGGGTCAGCCCGCCCAGATAGCAGATGTCGGGCTGGACGACATCGACCGCCCGCATCTCGATCATGCGCCGCCAGTTCTGGAGCTCGCAGTCCTGTTCGCCGCCGGTGACGTCAATGGAGAGGGCGTCGGTCACCTGCTTGGTCTGCTCGTACTCCCAGTAGGGGCAGGGCTCTTCGAAATGGCTGATCGCGTTGTCCTGAAGCAGCTTGCCGATCTCGATGGCCTGGGCCGGCGCATAGCAGGAGTTGGCGTCGACCAGCAGGGCGGTCTCCTCGCCCATGGCCTTGCGGATGGCCGGGACGATCTCCTCGGTGCGGCCCGGCCATTCGTCCTGTCCGCGTCCGCATTCCGCGCCGATCCGGAACTTGAAGGCGTCGAAGCCCTGGCTCTCGCGCAGGCGCAGTAGGCGCTCGGCCTCCTCCTTGGGCGTGATGTCGCGCTTCATGGAGGAACCGTAGGCGCGCAGGCTGCCCGGCGTCCCGCCGATCAGTTCGCAGACCGGCTTTCCTTCCAGGCGACCGCGCAGGTCCCAGAGCGCGGTGTCCAGCCCGCCGAGGGCGCGCCGCAGGTAGGAGCCGGGAAACTTGTGCTCCTTCTCGGGAATGATATCGACCAGATAGTCGATGTCGTCGGCTGCCTGACCGAGCGCATAGGGCGCGACCTGCCGGTGCAGCACCTGGGCGGTGATGTCGGCGTGGTAGGGCGCGACCTGCCCCCACCCGGTCTCGCCCCCGTCGGCGGTGACCTTGACGAAGCAGACGAACTGGTTGGTGAAGGTTTCGATGCGCGCGATTTTCATTTCTTGGACAATCCGGTTTTGGCCAATCCGGTGGAGGAGAAGGAAAACCTAGCGGGCAAATTGGACCTGCAGTAAGGTCCAATCTGATTATTCATCCAGGCCAATTCGCAACTCTCCGGCGGGTGTCCCTCGTGAAGGCGAAAGCGGGAGCAATCCTCTCTTCCATCAGGATCGACAGGTCGCTGGACCGCAAGATCAGCGTCCAGCTCTACATGGGGCTGCGCGACATCATTCTGTCGGGCGGGGTGAACGGCGGCGAGCGTCTGCCCGCGACCCGGACCCTGGCGAGCGAGCTGGGCGTTTCCCGCACCACGGCGCTCGACGCCATCGGCCGGCTGGTGGCCGAGGGGCTGCTGGAATCGCGCACCGGCGCCGGCACCTTCGTCAGCCGCACCATGACCGGCCGCTTCCCGGTCAAGGCGGATGTGGCCTCGGGGGGCGAGCAGCGGCCGCTGCGCCTCTCCCTCTCTGCCCGGCGCGCCAGCGAACGCTTCGCCGACCGCAAGCGGCTGCCGAACAAGTCCCAGGCCTTCGTCACGGCGCTTCCCGCGCTCAGCGCCTTTCCCATGGCCCAGTGGGCGCGCCTTTCCGCGCGTCATCTGCGCGCCGACCGCGATGCGGTGATGGGCTATGGCGAGCCCGGCGGATTGCAGCGTCTGCGCGCGGCCATCGCAGCGCACCTGAACGCCAGCCGGGGAATCCAGTGCGATCCGGAGCAGATCTTCATCGCCGGGGGCGCCCAGCATGCGTTTTCGCTGATCTCCGACCTGCTGCTCGACCGGGGTGAGAAGGTCTGGTTCGAGAACCCCGGCGCCATCGGCGCGCGCAATGCGCTGCTCTCGCGCGGGGCGGAACTGGTGCCGGTCGGTATCGACGAGGAGGGGCTGATCGTGGAGGAGGCGTTGGCGCGCGCGCCCAAGTTCCGGCTCGCCTTCGTGACGCCCTCCCATCAGCAGCCCCTCAGCAAGGTCATGAGCCTCTCGCGACGCTTGGCGCTGCTGGACGCCGCGGACCGGGCCGACGCCTTCATCGTCGAGGATGACTACGACGGCGACTTCTACTTCGGCGACCAGCCCTTGCCGACCCTGAAGAGCATCGACACGCGCAACCGCGTCATCTACGTCGGTACCTTCTCAAAGACGCTGTTCCCCTCGCTTCGTCTCGGCTTCCTGGTCGCGCCGGACAACATGGTCGAGCCCCTGTCCCAGGCCTTCTCGGCGGCGATCAGCGGCGTTCCCACCTGGCCGCAGGCGGTGGTCGCGGACTTCATCGACGAGGGGCATTTCGCTACGCACATCCGGACCATGCGCCAGCACTACAAGACGCGGCACGAAGCGCTGCACAGGGAAAAGCAGCCGATCGAGGGGCATCTGGATATCCAGAGGGCCTCCTCCGGGTTTCACACCGTGGGGTATTTCAAGGACCGGCGGCGGGACGAGGAAAGTTTCGTCCGGTCGGCGGGCAAGCTGGGCGTCACGCTCTCCACCATCGGGCGCTATTGCCTGGAGCCGATAGACCGCAAAGGCGTGGTGATCGGCTACGGCGCGGCCAGCGAGGCGGAAATCCGGCAAGGCATGAAGGCATTGTCACAATTGTTTGCCTAGCAGATTGGTATGGAAAACTGTCTATAGTGGATATGCGTCGCAGTCCAATGAAGCGCTATGCTCGTGGCTGTCTACGCAATTTCCGGCTGAGAATGCGCGGATGGAATGAGGCTTTGAAAGGGAGAACAAGATGTTCAGCAGAATAGCGATTGCAGGGCTCGCGGCGCTTGGCGTCCTGGCCACCGTCCCGGCGCAGGCGGAAACGCTGCGCCTTTTGACCTGGGGCTCCTACGCGCCCGAGGAGTTGATTCAGAAGTTTGAAGCCAAATACCCCGACATCAATGTCGAGGTGACCTTCTCCAACAACGAAGAAATGATCGCCAAGCTGCGGGCCACCGGCGGCGCCGGGTTCGATCTCGCGCAGCCCAGCCACGACCGTATCTTCGCAGCGCAGCAGGAATACAACATCTACAAGCCGCTCGATCTCTCCAAGATCGACACCTCCAACATGCAGGCCGCGCTGCTCAACGGCGTGAAGGCGAACACGACCATCGACGGCGAGGTCTACGCCGTGCCGCACCAGTGGGGCACCTCCGGCCTGATGACCAACAAGTCCATGGCGCCGGAAATCTCGGCCTGGGGCGATCTCTGCGACCCCAAGTACAAGGGCAAGACCTCCATGCGCCTGAAGCGCACCATCCTGCTGGGCATGGCCTTCGACATGGGCGAGGACCCCTTTGCGGCCTACGCCGACCTGGATAAGTATCAGGCCATCCTCGACAAGGTCGCGGACAAGCTGATCGCCTGCAAAGACAACATCAAGGCCTACTGGAAGGGCGGCGACGACCTCTCCGCCATGATGCTGTCGGGCGAGATCGTCGCTTCGGAGACCTGGGACTCCACGGCCTATAAGCTCTACGGGGAGAACCCGGACATCGTCTTCGTGCCGCCCGCCACGGGCGCGCTCGCCTGGATCGACACCTTCGCGCTGCCGCGCAAGGGCGAGGCTGACGACGCCGCTTACAAGTGGATCAACTTCGTCATGGAAACCGAAAACGTGAAGATCATGTCCGCCAGCACCGGCGCCATCGCGGCGGTCAACGGCGGCAAGGAACTGCTGCCCGACGACAAGCGTGCGGCGGTCAACGCGGCCTTCACGGAAGAGGACATCGACAACCTCAAGTTCTTCGCCAACATCCCTCCGGGCGTGGAGGACATGGAAGGCAAGACGCTTGAGAAGATCAAGGCGGCCACCGGGTCCTAAGGACGCCGCCGCTTAGGTCTTTTCTCGACCTTGAAAGGATGTGGCTGCGCTCTCCGGCAGGGCGCAGCCACATCTAAGTTTTTTCGAGCGTTTCCCGCGCAGCTTTACTGGGTGACCGATGCAATCGAACAACGAGAGCGATCTGGAGTGCATCCGGGTCAAGAAACACTTCGGGTCGGTCCGCGCAGTCGATGACGTTTCCCTGGAGATACCCAAGGGTTCCTTCTTCTCGATCCTCGGGCCCTCGGGCTGCGGCAAGACGACCCTGATGCGCATGATCGCGGGTTTCGAGGAGCCCGATTCGGGGGACATCCGGATCAAGGGCAAGTCGGTGATCGGCACCGCCCCCAACCGGCGCAACGTCAAGATGGTGTTCCAGCACCTGGCGCTGTTTCCCATGATGAACGTCTACGAGAACATAGCCTACGGCCTGCGCTGCGCCGGCGTTTCCAAGGACGCCATCAAGACCAAGGTGCAGGATGTGCTGGAGCGCATCTCGCTTCCCGATGTCGCCAACCGTGAGATCACGCAGCTGTCCGGCGGCCAGAAGCAGCGTATCGCGATTGCCCGCTGCATGGTGCTGGACCCCGACGTGCTTCTGCTGGACGAGCCGCTCGGCGCCTTGGACCTGAAGTTGCGCGAGGCCATGAAGATCGAGTTGAAGCTGCTCCAGCATCAGTTCGACACCACCTTCGTCTACATCACCCACGACCAGTCGGAAGCGCTGGTCATGTCCGACAAGGTCGCGATCATGAACGAGGGCAAGTTCGTTCAGGTCGGCACGCCGCAGGAGCTCTACCACAACCCCACGGCGGCCTTCGTCGCCGGGTTCGTGGGCGACACCAACCGCTGGACCGGCCGGATCACCGCCGTCAGCAACGGCGAGATGGAAGTCGAAACCGAGGCGGGCCTGAGCTTGCGCGGAACCCTGCGCGGCGAGGGCAGCCCCTCGGTGGGCGAAAGCGTCACCGCCTTCGTTCGTCCGGAGTTCATCACGGGCGAGAGGCTGACGGGATCGGGAGCCTCGCGGGACGCGGGGCAGAACGTCATCGAGGGCAAGGTCGACAGCATCCTGTTCAACGGCGCGAACAGCCGCATCCTGGTGCGTGGCAAGGCGGGCGAGCTGATCGAGGCGGATGTCGTACTGACCGGCGGCCCCGACGACCTCAAGCCGCAGGACGACGTCAGGCTGACCTGGGCGCCCGCGCAGACCATGACCTTCATGAGATGACGGTGCCACGGCGATGAACCAGGACATCAAGCGCCTCTCGCTCTTCTTGCTCTTCGCGCCTTTCGCGCTCTGGATCGCGCTGCTCATCATCCTGCCGCACCTGGGCATGCTCTTCATATCGCTGCGCGAGAAGGTAGGGCCGCGCGTCTATGAGTTCGGCCCGGCCAACTACATCAACTTCTTCAACGAGCCGATCTACTGGAACACGCTGTTGCGCACGGCCTCCATGTCCCTGCTGGTGACGGTTCTGGCGCTGCTGATCGGGTTTCCCATCGCCTACTACATCGCGAAGATCGCCGGTAAGCGCACGCGCGGCGCGCTCTTTCTCATGTGCCTCATCCCGCTGTGGGTCAGCGATCTCATCCGCGCGTTCGGCTGGATCCTGCTGCTGCGCGAAACCGGCGTCGTCTCCAGCAGCCTTCAGTGGGCCCGTCATCCTCTTCATGATCGTGCCCTTGGTTTCGACCCTGGACGGCATGGACAAGTCCCTGATCGAAGCCGGCTACAACCTGGGCGGCAATGGCCCCACGGTCTTGCGCCGCGTGATCATTCCCTACGCCATGCCGGGCATCGTGGCGGGCTGCATCGTGGTCTTCATGCTGACGGCAGGCAGCTATCTGACGCCGATCCTGCTGGGCGGCAAGAATTCGAGCTGGTTCACCGAGCAGATCTACGACCAGTTCATCACCCGCTACAACTGGGAGTCGGGCGCGGCCTTCGGCTTCCTCTTGCTGGCCTTCACCTCCTTCGTGGTCTGGGCGGGCCTCAAGCTCTCCGGCCAGACCCTGAACAGCACCGTTGCGAACAGCTGATGGCCATGAACAGCAGCAGAGCATTCCTGGCCGGTTACCGTCTCTACATGGCGGCCTTCTTCCTGTTCCTGGCGGCGCCGCTGGCAGCGGCGGGCGTCTTCGCGTTCAACGATTCCCTGTTCCCGGCCTTGCCCTGGCAGGGCTTCACGCTCGACTGGTTCTTCAACGACAGCGAACCGAAGCTGGGCATGTTCCACGACCGTCGGCTGCTGCGCGGCCTCTACTACTCCTTCGTGATCGCGACCAGCGTTTCCCTGCTCTCGGTCTTCGTCGGGACCTGCAACGCCTTTCTCTTCGTGCGCGGGAACTTCCCGGCCAAGAACTTCTTCTACATCCTGATGGTGCTGCCGCTGGTTATTCCCGGCGTCATCCTCTTCTCCATCCTGCTGCTCGCCAGCACCATCGCGAACGGGGTGGAGGAGACGCTGTCGCTCGATCTGGGATTCCTGCGGCCGGGCATCCTGCTGGTGGTCCTCGGCCAGTTCTCCTTCATCACGACGATCACCTCGCTGGTGATCATCGCGCGGCTGCGCAAGTTCGACGAATCGATGGAAGAGGCCGCCTTCAACCTCGGCGCCAGCCGGGTGCGCGTGCTGCGGACGGTCACGCTGCCGTTCCTCTTCCCGGCCATGGCGGCGGCGGGCATCGTCGCCTTCCTGGTTTCCTTCGAGAACTTCAACACCACGCTGTTTTTGGTTGGCTCGGAAGCGCCGCTGACCATCACCATGTACGACCGCATGGTGAAGGTCGGCTCCACGCCGGTGCTGAACGCTGTGTCCTTTTTCCTGATGGTGGGCTCCGCGCTGCTCGCGCTGCTCTCGATTTTGGTGCAACGTGATTCCAGCAAGACCTGAGCCGGACAGGATGCGCGCCGGGCCCGTTTAGAAAATGAATCAAACGTCCAAGACCTATGACTTCGTGATCGTCGGTGCCGGTTCGGCGGGCTGCGTCTTGGCGAACAGGCTTACGGCCTGCGGGCGCTACTCGGTGCTGCTGCTGGAGGCGGGCGGCCACGACAGGCGCTTTGCCATCTGGATGCCGATCGGCTACGGCATGGCATTCTACGATAAGCGCATCAACTGGATGTACAGGTCGGAGCCGGACGCGGGCACGGACAACCGCGTCAGCTACTGGCCGCGCGGCAAGGTGATCGGCGGCTCCTCCTCGATCAACGCCATGGTCTACATCCGTGGCCATTCCAGCGACTTCGACGACTGGGAAGCCCTGGGCAATCCCGGCTGGGGCTGGCGCGACGTTCTGCCTTACTTCAGGAAGAGCGAGACGTGCGATCAAGGCGAAACGGAGTGGCGGGGCGGGGACGGTCCGCTCTACGTCTCGACCATGGCGCGCGACCTGCATCCGACCTGCGCGAACTTCATCCGCGCCGGGGAGGAATGCGGACTGATGAGCACCGCGGACTTCAACGGCGCCAGCAACGAGGGCATCGGCCTCTACCAGAACACCGCCAAGGGGGGCTTTCGCATGTCTTCAGCGCGGGCCTATCTGCAGCCCGCGCGCAAGCGCGCGAACCTTGCCGTCCTGACCAACGCCCATGCGACCCGCATCCTCTTCGAGGGTAAGCGCGCCAGCGGCGTCGAGTTCCGGCGCAACGGACGGCTGGAACAAGCCTTCGCGGGGCGGGAGGTCATCGTTTCCGGGGGCGCGGTGAACTCGCCGCAACTCCTGATGCTGTCCGGCGTCGGCCCGCCGGAGCTTTTGAAGGACAAGGGCATAGAGGTCTTGTTGCCCCAGGCGAACGTCGGCCGGAACCTCCAGGATCACCTCTGCATCGACTATATCTACAAAGCCAGGGTGCGGACCCTGAACGACCAGTTGAGGCCGCTTCATGGCAAGCTGTGGCACGGCTTGAACTACCTGCTGCGCCGCCGGGGGCCGCTGTCGCTCGGCGTCAATCAGGCCGGTGGCTTCATCCGGACCAACCCGGAGGCGAAGCGGCCCAACATGCAGCTCTACTTCTCGCCGGTCAGCTACACCAAGGCGCCGCCCGGCAAGCGGCCGCTCATGAGTCCCGACCCCTTTTCCGGGATCATCATGGGCACGCAACCGACCCGGCCCACCAGCCGCGGCCATCTGGAGATACGCTCAGCCGACCCCTTCGAGGCGCCGGCGATCCACCCCAACTACCTCTCGACCAACCACGACGTCGCCGAGCAACTGGAGGGCGCGCGCTTCCTGCGCCGTCTCGCCGCCGCGCCGGCGCTTGCCGAGATCATCGAGCAGGAGATCCGGCCCGGTCCGGCGGTGCAGAGCGATGAGGAGATGATCGCGGACATCCGGGCGCGCGCTGGAACGGTCTTTCATCCTGTCAGCACCTGCCGCATGGGAGCGGACGAGCGGCAGAGCGTGGTGAGCCCCAGGCTCCGGGTCCATGGATTGGCGGGGCTTCGTGTCGTCGATGCCTCGGTCTTCCCGACCGTGACCTCTGGAAACACCAACGCGCCCACGATCATGGTCGCCGAGAAGGCCGCCGACATGATCCTGGCCGACACGGCTGGCACTGCCGAGACTGCCGATGCAGCGGAGCTTTCGCGATGACCCGGCAGGGCGACTTTTTCAGCCCTGACTTCAAGCCCCACCCCTATTGGTGGGAGGCCAGCCCCAGGGAGGCGGAGAGCGACGCCGCGCTGCCCGACAGCACCGACCTGCTGGTGATCGGCGCAGGTTACACCGGCCTGCACGCGGCCATCGAGACGGCGCGCCGGGGCTTGAAGACGGTCGTGGTGGACGCCGAGGCCGCCGGCTGGGGGTGCAGTTCGCGCAACGGCGGCCATGTCTCGACCAGCATCAAACCCTCCTACGCCGCCTTGAAGAAACGCTATGGGGAGGAACTGGCCGTCGCCATCCTGAAGGAAGGGCAGGCCTCCCTCGATCACGTCGGCGGCTTCGTCCGGCAGGAAGGGATCGACTGCGACTTCACCGTCGCCGGGCGCTTTCACGGCGCGCACAACCGGGTCCAATACGAGAAGCTGGAGCGGGCCTGCGCGGCTGGCAATCCGGTCTTCGACACCGGGGCCTGGATGGTGCCCCGCGACCGGCAGAGCGCGGAGATCGGGACGGATCTCTACCACGGGGGCATCGTCTATCCCCGCTATGCCAGCCTCGATCCGGGCAAGTATCATTCCGGGCTGCTGCGTCTCGCCCGCCAGGCGGGCGCCGCGCTGGTCGATCATTGCCGCGTCACCGGCCTCGAACGGGTCAAGCAAGGCTTTGCGGTTCAGACCGCAAAGGGCGGCATCCGTGCCGGGAAGGTGATCCTCGCGACCAACGGCTATACTGGCCCGCTGACCCCCTGGCAGCGGCAGCGCGTCATCCCCATCGGGTCCTACATCATCGCGACTGAGGAGATTCCAAAGGAAACGATGGACCGTTTGTTTCCAGCGGACCGCATCTTCACCGACACGCGAAAGCTGGTTTACTACTACCGCCCCTCGCCCGACCGCCGCCGGATCCTCTTTGGGGGGCGCGTGTCCCTGATGGAGACCGACCCGAAAAAGAGCGGGCCGAAGCTGCTGGCCGAGTTGCGCCGTTTGTTCCCCGAGCTTGGGACGACGCGCATCAGCCACTCCTGGACCGGCACGGTCGCCTATACCTTCGATTCGCTCACGCACTGCGGAGAGCAGGATGGTCTCCACTACGCCATGGGCTACTGCGGATCTGGTGTCGGCATGGCCGGATACCTGGGGGCGAAGATGGGAAGGGCCGCCGCCGGGGTTGAGGAGGCGCCCAGCCCCTTCAGCCGGATTCCCTTTCCGACACGGCCGCTCTACAGCGGCTCACCCTGGTTTCTGGCCCCCTCCGTGGCGTACTACCGCTTTCGAGACAGGCTGCCCCTTTAAGGGCGGGACGAGGCCCCTCCCTGCAGGGTGCCTGTTTCCATCTGCCGTTGCAGCTTTACTCAGCCGTTCGCGCCGCTAGCTTTATTCAGAGTTCCCTGACCCGCTAAGGACGGCACCGCCCATGGATAAGCGCCCGATCAAGCGCTTCGCGACTTTCTTCACCGCCCTTTTCCTGCTGCCGCTGGCGGCGCAGGGCGAGGGCATCCGCCAGGAACCAGTCGTTCTGGCCGAAAGCCCGGCCCAGACCCTGATCGAAGGCGAGATCACGGGCGACGAGATCGTCGACTATCTGGTGGGGATCGAAGGCGGCAAGACCCTCTCGGTCGACCTTCAGACCTCCAACGCCGCAGCCTATTTCAATATCCAGCCGGCTGGTGCGGCGGAAGCGCTCTTCATCGGGGCGAGCCAAGGGACGGTGGCCGATCTCTACCTGTCCGATCCCGGCGACTACGTCATCCGGGTCTATCTGGTGCGGAGCGCCGCGCGCCGGAACGAAACGGCCCGCTATTCCCTCGCCATCGGTCTCAGTGGCCCGGACTACGCCGACGGCCTGGCGGGCGGACCGGACTACTGGCAGGTCGCGGGCGTCGGGGGCGGCGATGCGCTGAACCTGCGCGAAGGCCCCTCGACCCGCTACCGCGTCTCCGGGAAACTGCGCAACGGCGATATCTTGCGCAACGACGGCTGCCGCCTTTCGGGCGAAGACCGCTGGTGCCGCATTCGCGCCAGCGGATCGGGCGTGCAGGGTTGGGTCGCCGGTCGCTTCCTGATCGAATCGGCGGCGCCCGCGGCGCCAAGCGTCCCGCCGGGCGGCCCGGTCGGGAACGGCACTCCTTTCGATGCGACGGGCTCGCTCCCTTGCGCGACCGCAGCCGGGCAGCCGAGCAGGCCCTGCCTCTTCGGCGTGATCCGCGAAGGCCCCGGCAACGCCGGGGTCTGGATCGCCATCGGCGACGGGCAGGAGCGCTACATCCTGTTCGAGGCGGGAGAGCCGGTCACCGCGAACATCGACAAAGCCTTGAGCTTCGAGAAGGACGCGGACCTCTACCTCATCCGCGTCGGCGGCGAACGCTACGAAATTCCAGAGGCCGTGGTATACGGCGGGTGAGGGCGAAAGCCCGGCTCGCCCCCAAGCCGTCAGTCCTTTTGCCCGCCTTGCCGCTCGGCGGCGTCCAGTTCGCGCAGCGCGACGCGGCGGATCTTCCCGCTGATGGTGAGCGGCATCTCGTCGATGAAGCGGATCTGGCGCGGGTATTCATGCGCCGATAGGCGCTGGCGCACGAAGGCCTGGATCTCGTCGCGCAGGGCCTCGCTCTCCTTGTGCCCTTCGGCCAGCACGAGGTAGGCCTTCACCACCTCGCCCCGGATTTCGTCCTTGGAGCCGATCACCCCGGCCAGCGCCACGGCGGGGTGGCGCAGCAGGCAGGCCTCGACCTCGGTCGGGCCGATCCGGTAGCTGGAGCTGTTGATGACGTCGTCGTCGCGCGACTTGAACCAGAAGTATCCCTCCTCGTCGCGTGAACCCAGGTCGCCCAGAAGGCACCAGTCGCGGGCGAACTTGCGCGCGGTCTCCTCCTCCCGGTTCCAGTAGCCGAGGAACATGACCGGATCGGGTTTCTTGACGGCGATCACGCCCTCTTCGCCCGGGCCAAGCTCCTCGCCCTCGGGGGAGACCACGGCGACCCGGTGGCCGGGAATCGGGCGGCCCATGGAGCCGGGCTTGGTCGGCATCACGGCGGCGTTGTTGCCGACCACGAGGTTCACCTCCGTCTGGCCATAGAACTCGTTGATGGTGACGCCGAAGGTCTCGCGGCCCCAGTCGATGATGTCCGCGCCCAGCACCTCCCCGCCGCTGGCGACGCTGCGCAGGGCATAGCCGAAGCGTTGCGGGTTCTCGACCTGACGCAGCATCCTGAGCGCGGTTCCCGGCATGAAGGTGTTGCGCACCCGGTGGCGCGCCATCAGCTCGAACACCGCTTCCGGCTCGAACTTGGCGAAGCGCTTGGCCAGCACCGGCTTGCCATGGAAGAGGCAGGGCAGCAGCACGTCGAGCAGCCCGCCGATCCAGGCCCAGTCAGCCGGGGTCCAGAAAAGATCGCCCTCCTGCGGGAAGAATTCATGCGGGAACTCGACGCCCGGCAGGTGGCCCAGCAGCACGCGGTGTCCGTGCAGCGCGCCCTTGGGATTGCCGGTGGTGCCGGAGGTGTAGATGATCACCGCCGGATCGTCCGCTGCGCTCTGATATGTCCGAAAGCTGTCGGAGGCCTTGGCGAGCGCGCTGCGCCAGTCGACCGTGCCCGGCGCCTCGGCGTCGGTGACGATGATCCGCTCCAGCGACCCCAGCGATTCGCGGATGTCCGAAAGGCGCTGGAGGTTCTCCGCATTGGTGATCAGGATGCGCGCCCCGCTGTCGTTCAGGCGGTGCTCCAGCGCCTCGGGCCCGAAGAGGCTGAAGAGCGGCAAGGCGATGGCCCCGGTCTTGTAGACGCCGACATGGGAGATCGCGCACTCCGGTCCTTGGGGCAGGTGGATCGCCACGCGGTCGCCCGGCTGCGCGCCCAGGCGAACCAGCAGGTTCGCGAGCCGGTTGGCCTCGCCGCGCAGCTCGCCGAAGCTCAGGGTCCGAACCGCGCCCTCTGCGGATTCGGAGATGATGGCGGGCGCGTCGGGCGTCGCCTCGGCGTGGCGGTCGCAGACCGCCTGGGCGATGTTGAAGCGCTCCGGCAGGCGCCATTGGAAGCGCGCGTAGCAGTCTTCATAGGTGCTGCTTTCAGGAAGCAATCCACTCATTTTCTTGTTGGCCTCCCTCAGTCTCTTCGACGGGCCCGGCCCGCTCTCTGGTTCTTATCAGCATGCCGTAGAGCGCTTCCAACATCGAGAGCTTGCTTGCCGCCCTCCCTGGGACCGGCCTAGGCTGCCTTCCGGCCCGCCTGCCGTGATGGAGGAGACTTGCAGCATGGCGACACCGAAGGAACAAGGTTACCGCATGCCGGCGGAGTGGGAGCCCCACCTGCGCTGCTGGATGATGTGGCCGCGCCGGGCCGAGGTCTGGCCGGACATGGAGGCGACCTATCGCGATTACGCCGCCGTGGCGCAGGCCATCCGGCGCTTCGAGCCGCTGGTGATGGCGGTGCACCCGGAGGATGAGGCGCTGGCGCGGGGCCTACTGGGGGAGGATATCGACCTCTTTCCCGTGCCGATCGACGATTCCTGGTCGCGGGACGCCGGTCCCTGTTTCCTGGTCCATCCGGACGGCGGCCGCCTGGGCGTGGATTTCCAGTTCAACGCCTGGGGCGGGAAGTACAGCCCCTACGATCATGACAACGCCTTTGCCGCCGCGGTGATCGCGAAAGCCGGGGTGCCGCGCTCAGCCTCCCGCCTGACGGCGGAGGGCGGCGGGATCAGCACGGACGGGCAAGGCACGATCCTGACCACGCTCAGCTGCTTTCCGAACCGGAACCGGAACCCTGACTGGACCCTGCAGGAGATCGAGCGCGAGTTGATGGACCAGCTTGGCGCCGACAAGGTGGTCTGGCTGCCGGGCGACGAGGAGGAGGTCGAGACCGACGGCCATGTCGACGGCATCGCGGTCTTCGCGGCGCCGGGTCTGGTGCTGGCGACCACGGCCAGCCAGCCGGGCGATCCCTGGGCCGTGGCCAAGCAGGAAAACCTCGACGCGCTGGCCGCGGCCAGCGACGCGCGGGGCCGTGAGCTCAGGATTCTGGAGATGCCGGACGCGCTCTCGGCTAACCACAGGGGG
The DNA here is from genome assembly GCA_037379885.1 of Limibacillus sp. Taxonomy (NCBI): domain Bacteria; kingdom Pseudomonadati; phylum Pseudomonadota; class Alphaproteobacteria; order Rhodospirillales; family Rhodovibrionaceae; genus Limibacillus; species Limibacillus sp. The sequence continues at coordinate 18,152 of JARRJC010000028.1, read as the reverse complement.
GAGCGCTTCTGCGCCAGCTATGTGAACTTCTACATCGCCAACGGCGGGATCGTGATGCCGGAGTACGGCGTCCCGGAAGACGCCTGGGCGCGCGAGGTGCTGGAGGAGGCCTTCCCCGACCGGGAGATCGTGGCGGTGGGCATCCTGGACGTGGCCGTGGGCGGCGGCGGCATCCACTGCATCACGCAGCAGGAACCGATGCCGACCAGCGCACCAGCGGCCTATTAGCCAACCCCTTACAAGCAGCCGGGCCCCTACTGGGCGATCATGTAGTACTTGCGCAGCGTCTCGGTGATTTCCCAGACGCACTTGGTCCCCTTGGCGATGAAGAAGTGGTCGCCCTTCGTGAAGGTCTCGCTGCTGCCGTCCTCGCGCGTCAGCGTGACCGACCCGGAGATGACCGACATGAGCTCGTCGACCGGATAGGCGTCTATCTCTTCCCGGCAGGGCGCGCACTCCCAGACCCCGACCAGGATCCGTTCGTCGCTGCTGGTATGGTACTCGCTGATGATCTCGGTCTTGTCGCTGGTCGTGAAGGCCTCCGGCGGGGTCAGCTCCGATTTCGACCAGCCAACATCCGGGTTGCCGTCCGGCAAGAGTCGCATCACACCTTTAGCCATTGTCTTCCTGCTCCTGTTCGTCCTGTTGGGTGGGGTGGATAGCAGAGCAAACGCGCCGCGCGCTGTCCATCCGGCTTTCAGGGTTTCGGCTTTCAGGGCTTCGGCAGGTCGAACAGCACCTCGTTGCGCCTGAGGGGGCCGGGCGTCCAGGGGTCGTTGTAGTAGGCGTAGGTGGGCGACCCTTCGGGCGAGAGGCCCTTTGCCGCCAGCCAGTCGCGCAGCTTTGCTTCCTGCTCGGCGATCAGGGCGTCGCTCGCCACCCCGGAAAAGTGCACGGCGGCGCGGCGCTGGGCGGGCAGTCCGGTCAGCCGGACATCCTGGCCCGCCGGCGCGGGCAGGTCCTCAAGCCCATAGCCAGAGGGCATGATGAAGCGCACGGTCCAGGTCTTCTCCCCGCCCTCTGCCGAGACATCTTGCGTGACCGGGGCGGTCATGGCGATCTTCTCGCCCTCTCTTTCCTTGGCGAAGATGTAGGAGGCGAGCGGCCTGAAGCCCGCGCGCAGCGCGTCGTACCTCTCGCCCTGCCGGGTCACCTCGGCCACGACCAGCGCCGGGTAGTCGCGAATCTCGAAGCTGCCCTGCTGCTCGACGAGGCTGTAGGCGGGTTTCTCCACGTTGCTCATCACGAAGAAGTAGAGCCCGACCGCGGCCACGGCCAGAAGCAGCGCTATCCCGATCAGGATGCCGGTCACCTTCAGGCCCTTTCGCCAGCCCTTGCGGCGGCTCAATCGAGGGCCTCGGCGATGGCCTTGCCGCAGGTGACGGTGTCGGCCTTGCCGCCCAGGTCGCCGGTGCGCAGCGCCTCTTCAGCCAGGATCTTCTCGCAGGCCTTCACCATGGCGGCGCCCGCCTCGGCGTGGCCCAGGTGGTCGAGCATCATGGCGCCCGCCCAGATCTGCCCCACGGGATTGGCGATGCCTTTCCCGGCGATGTCGGGCGCGGAGCCGTGCACCGGCTCGAACAGGGAGGGGAAGTCGCCCTCCGGATTGATGTTGCCCGAGGGCGCGATGCCGATGGTGCCGGTGCAGGCGGGCCCCAGGTCGGAGAGGATGTCGCCGAAGAGGTTGGAGGCCACCACCACGTCGAAGCGCTGCGGGTTCATGACGAACTGCGCGGTCAGGATGTCGATGTGATACTTGTCCCAGGTGACGTCGGGGTAGTTCTCCGCCATGGCCTCCACCCGCTCGTCCCAATAGGGCATGGTGATGGAGATGCCGTTGGACTTGGTGGCCGAGGTCAGGTGGCGGCGCGGCCGCGTCTTCGCCAGATCGAAGGCGTAGCGCAGGATGCGGTCGACCCCGATGCGGGTCATCACGGTCTCCTGCACCACCACCTCGCGCTCGGTGCCGGGGAACATCTTGCCGCCGATGGAGGAGTACTCGCCCTCTGTGTTCTCGCGCACCACGAAGAAGTCGATGTCGCCCGGCTCGCGGCCTGCCAGCGGGCAGGGAACGCCGGGCATGAGACGCACGGGCCGCAGGTTCACGTACTGGTCGAACTCCCGCCGGAACTGGATCAGCGAACCCCAGAGCGAGATGTGATCGGGCACGACTTCGGGCCAGCCGACCGCGCCGAAGTAGATCGCGTCGTGGCCGCCGATCTTTTCCTTCCAGTCGTCGGGCATCATCTGCCCGTGCTTCTGGTAGTAGTCGGCCGAGGCGAAGTCGAACTCATCGAAGCTGAGACCGATGTCGTACTTCTTCGCGGCGGCCTCCAGGGCGCGCAGGCCCTCGGGCATCACCTCCTTGCCGATGCCGTCGCCCGCGATCACCGCGATCCTGAAATCGTTGCTGGTCATGCCGCCTCTCCGCTGTCCTGGCTGTTCCGAATCCGCTCCGCGGCAAGCCTAGGCGCTCGCGCCGCTCCCCGGCAAGCGGGCTGCCGGAGAATCAGCGGTGAGGCAGCGAATACCCTTTTCATCCCTCATGCGTTTCGCTGTATTCTCCCGGCCTGTTTTCAGGAGTCTCCGAGTCGATGACCTATTGTGTCGGCATTCTATTGGACCGGGGCCTGGTGTTCGCGGCGGACACCCGGACCAACGCCGGGTTCGACAACATCAGCGCCTTCAAGAAGCTGCACGTCTGGGAAAAGCCGGAGGAGCGCGTGATCGTCCTGCTGACCGCCGGGAACCTCGCCGTCACCCAGGCGGTGGTCAGCCTCTTGACCGAAGAGGCCTCGGCCAAGCCCAAGGCGGGCGAGGCGACGCTCTACAGCGCGACCACCATGTTCCAGGCGGCGCGCGCGGTCGGACGGGCCATTCACAAGGTGAAGGAAACAGACGGCGAGGCGCTGGCCAAGAACGGCGAGTCCTTCTCGGTCTCCTTCATCCTGGGCGGTCAGATCGGCAAGGAGCGCCCGCGTCTCTTTCAAGTCTACTCGGCGGGGAACTTCATCGAGGCCGGGCCGGATACGCCCTTCTTCCAGATCGGCGAGCACAAGTACGGCAAGCCGATCCTGGACCGGGTCGCCAAGCCCGACATGCGCTTGGGGGAGGCGGCGAAAATGGTGCTGCTGTCTTTCGATTCGACCCTGCGCTCCAATCTTTCCGTGGGCATGCCCATCGACCTGCTGCTCTACAACAGCGACACCTTGAAGGTGGACCGCATGCGCCGGGTCGAACAGGACGACCCCTACTTCAAGAAACTGTCGGACGACTGGTCCAAGGCGCTGCGCAACGCCTTCAGCACGATCGACGAGTTCGATATCTGAGAAGAACGAGAGAGAGAGAGAGAAGAAGCGCCGGCTGCCTCGCCTTCCGGTTCGGCCGCCGGCGCTCCTCCCCGCCCTCGATCAGGCCTTGGTGCGCCCTAAGGCCCGGCAGGCTTACATGCCGGGCTTCACCGGAACGGCGTAGGGGGTGCCGTCGCCCTTCATGGCCGGGAGATCGACGTCGGTCATGCCTTCGCCGAACTCGTAGACCCCCTTCTGGCCACTGTCTTCATGCAGCATCGCGATGTAGGTGGCATCCATCATGGGAGCTTCGGAAAGCTTGACCATCACATCGCCGGTCGTGCCCGCGCCGATGTAGGCGCTGCCAAGGCTGCCGGGGACCACCGGCTTGCCGTCCTTGACGGCGTGGATCACCAGAAAGCCCGGCTTGTCGATCTTCACCATGGGAAAGACCAGGGCGCCGTCCATGGCTTTCACGCCCTCTGTCTCGATCTTCAGGTGATCGGCCGCGGCGGGGGAAGCCAGGACCGCCAGGGCCAGCGCGGCGGAGGCCAGCGCCGGGGCGGAGGTGAGGGGCTTCTTCATCAAAGTCTCAAACATGTTCTGCGTCACTCCATGACAGTTGAGGGTCCTTCCTTGACCGGCGCGACGGCAAGAGACCTTGCCCGCCGATCAGAAGACGTTACGGGCCGGCCACCAGCACGGATGCAGCAGAGTCGAAATTTTCTCCCAGGAAGTAAAAAGAGGTCCAGGGGTAGTAGAAGGATGGAGAATTCTCAGAATTCCGCTATCTTTCCTTTTGGGAGCCCCTTTTACGGGGGAATGGGAGGCAGCATGGCGGCGCCGCAGGGCGAACTGGAATCCTTGATCTCGGCCTGCGCGGCCACGGACGCCCTGGCGTTCGAGCGCCTCTATGCCCTCACCTCTTCGCAACTTTTCGGCGCGGCGCTGCGTATCCTTGGTGACAGACAACTGGCCGAGGACGTGACCCAGGATGCCTACATCCAGATTTGGCAGAACGCGCCGACCTTCGCTGCGCGCAAAGGTTCGGCCAAGGCCTGGATGCTGTCGATCCTGCGTTACCGGGCGATCGATCAACGCCGCAGGTTGCTCAGGACGGAGCTTTCGTCCGACCCGCTGGACGAGCGCGCGCCCGATCCGAAGGCGCCCGACCCCGAGGCGTCGGCGGCCATGAACGAGGAAGCCGGTGCGCTGCACGCCTGTCTTGAGGAACTGAGCGACGATCAGGCGCGGGCGATCCGCATGGCCTATCATGGCGGCCTGACGCAAGAGGAGGTGTCGAGCGCAATGACCGCGCCGCTCGGCACGGTGAAGTCCTGGATCCGGCGCGGTTTGGCGGCCCTTAAGGAGTGCCTCTCCCGATGAGCGACACGCCGGAAGACGATTGGGACGAGCTCGCCGCCCTCTACGCCCTCGGGACTCTCGAGGGCGAGGACCGGCAGCGTTTCGAGGCGCTCCTCCAGGAGAGCGGCGAAGCGCGCGCCCTGCTGGCCGCCTGGGAAGACCGCCTTTTGACCACGCTGGGGGAACCCGAAGAGGTGCCCGCGCCCCCGACTCTCTGGGCGCGGATCCAGCCGCAAGTCCGGGAGCATGACCTGCCGTTGGCCGAAGAGCCGCTGAGCGCGGTGGACGCCGCTCTCCAGGCGCTCACTACGCAGCTCACGGCGAGGGTCCGGCGCTGGCGTTTGGCGACCGCCGCCATGGCGACCGCGACCGCCGCCTTGGTGATCTACATCGTGCTGGGTCTGCCGGGGATGGAGCGCGAGCGGGAAATCGTCTACGTCGCTGTCCTGCAAGGCGAGCAGGCGCAGCCGAGCCTTCTGATCGACGCGTCGCTCAACCGGGCCATGGTGCGGCCCCTGACGCCGATCACGGTGCCGAGGGACCGCTCGCTGGAGCTTTGGGCCATCACCAGCGAGACCGGCGCCCCGCGCTCGCTCGGTCTGCTCGACGGGCGCGGAAGTGCCGAGATTCCCTTGCCGCCGAACCTGCAGGGCCGGACCGGCCTGACCCTGGCGGTCAGCATGGAGCCCAAGGGCGGGTCCAAGACCGGCTTGCCGAGCGGCCCGGTTCTGATGACCGGCAAACTGGAGCGTATCGGCGAGCGCTGATGGCGGCCAATGCGGCGGCGACTGTGGCGGCGAATGCGGCGCCCTAGCCCCTGTTGGGCATCCGGCAGCCGAGCGCGCGGCGGTCGTTTTCGTCGGAGCTCATGGGCAGCAGCCAGAAATACCCGTTCTCAACCCGGATCTCCGCTGAGGAGAAGCTGCCGCCCTCGGCTTCGATCAGGACCTCCTGCGCCTGGAAGCGGTCCGGCGACTGGGGGTCGTTCGCCACGAAGTCGGCCGGTTCCGCAACGAAGCGGACGCGGCCTTCCTGGGTCACGAGATCGTAGTTCATCCAGCAGATCTGGAAGCCGGGATCGGCCTCGAAGCGATAGCGTCCGCGGCAGGTTTCGCCCGCGCCTGCGCTACAGGACAGAAGATCGAACAGCGGTTTGCGGTGGCGCGTGCGCGGCCCCGGCTCCAGCCCGTATTCGGGAATGGTGAGCGCCTCCGGCCCGGCCAGCACCGCCGTGGGCTCACCGACTGGCGGCTGGCTTGCGGTCTGCGCTCCTCCTGAGCCCCCTTCCGAACCACCTCCCGCGCAGGCGGAAAGGCTCAGAAGCGCGGCGGCGGCCAGACGGACTCCTCCTGTCTTCAGCATGCTTGTCTCGAAGCTCCCTCTCCCAGGTTTCGCATCGCCAGCGTCCATCCTAGGCGGGGTGGCCCGCCAAGGCCAAAGGGGTTTTCTTGCGACAGCGCGAAAGATCAGATCAGGGTCTTGCCGATCATCGAGAGGCCGATCACGGCCAGGACCAGTTGAACCGCCCGCATGAAGAGCGTTTCATCAAGGTGGCCCCGCAGCCGCTTTCCGATCTCCAGACCCAGATAGACCGGCGCGAAGCCCGCCAGCGAGGCGAGCAGCACCGGCGGCGTGAGGAAGGAGTAGGCGGCAAGACTTGCGTAGAGCGTCGATCCGCCGATGAGATAAAGCAGCGCTATCGAGGGGATGAAGGTCTCCTTGGGCAGGCGCAGGGTCATGAGGAACATGACCAGCAGCGGCCCGTAGAAGGAGGAGAGCCCGCCCACCAGTCCGGCGGCGAGCCCGACCACCACGCCCACGGGGCGTTCGCGCCCCGGCGGCACCTCGATCCTGAGCGGCAGCAGTTGCAGGGCGACGAAGCTCAGCAGCAGGCCGCCCAGCACCAGATTGAGGCGCGCCTCGTCCAGCGCCACCAGCATCTGCGCGCCCGCCAGGATGCCCACGATGAGGCAGAGGATCAGAATCCAGAAGCGCTCCAACGCGGGCTTCGGCCCGACGCCTTGGCGGGTCTGGAGCAGGTTGCTGCCCAGGATCGGCAGCGCCAGCACCGAGACGGCGACCGGCACCGGAAAGACCAGCGCGATCACCGGCACGGCGATCAGCGGCAGGCCGATTCCCACGACACCCTTCACCAGTCCGCCGGCGAAGAGTCCGAAGGCTGCGAGCGCGAGGGCCGACAAGGGGGGGAGCGATTCGAGCATGATGAGCTATCTAGCTCATTCTCCCCGGCTGCGTCGCTCAAAAACTTTCCGGTTCGCGCCTATTCCGCGGCCTTGTTGCGCGCCGCTGGTTTCGTCTCGAATTCGGCGGGCAGGGTGATCTCGATCAGCTCCAGGTCGTCGGAGTGCTCCAGCTCCTGATGGACGATGCCGGGCGGCTGGTGGACGCAGTCGCCGGGCTCCAGCAGGACCTCGCCCTCTCCCTCGTACCAGAAGCGGACCCAGCCCTTCAGGATGTAGACCATCTGGAAGTCGAGGGCGTGGCGGTGGGTCTCCCCCTCCGCGTGCTTGCCGGGGATGGCGCGGATCACATGGGCCCCGGCCTTGCCGCCGGTCGCCTGCTTGATGCCGAGATCGCGGTACTCGAAGAAACTGCGCAGGCCGCCGCCCTCGAAACGGCTGTCCTTGGCGCGGCTGACGGAGAGCTTCATGGCCGGCTTCCTTTTGGGCTCAGGGTTGCTCAGCCCCACTTGTCGGTCCAGGCCCGCAAAGGGCTGAAGGGCCTGACCACGTAGGACTGCGAGAGATGGAAGGCCGCCTTCCATTCCTTCAAGGCCTGACGGGCCTCTTCGAGGGTGAGGCGGCGGGTCGCGATCTCGTGAGGGTGCAGAATCTCCCAGGGTTCCAGCACATGCGGCTGTTCCGCGCGCTCCAGATCGACCGCGCGCCAGCCGCCGCCACCGGCGGCTTCCAGCCGCACGATCCGGGCCTCGCCGTGGTCGTCGTGGAGAAGGGCGTAGCTCCGGTCTTCCATGGCCGGGATCCTTCCGCGTCTGCTGGGATAGACGAAGAATCATATCAAGCCGTCGCGGCTGCCGCCACTTGCCAGAGCGGCATGCCGGGGTCTCTACTGGCGGCTCAGGAAGAACATGACTGGCGGGAGAGATTGCAGGATGCGCATCGCGGTTCTGGACGACTATCAGGGTGTGGCGCTCGACCTGGCGGACTGGAGCCGCCTTGAGGAAAAGGCGGAGATCGAGGTGTTCCGCGACACCATCACCGATGAAGAGGCTCTCGTGGAGCGGCTGGAACCCTTCGAGGTCATCTGCGCCATGCGCGAACGCACGCCGCTTCCCGCCGCGCTGCTGGAGCGTCTGCCCAACCTGAAACTGATCGTCTCGACCGGACACCGTAACGCCTCCATCGACGTGGCGGCGGCGAAGGGGCGCGGCGTCACCGTCTGCGGCACCGATTCCTCGGCCTTCGCCACTTCCGAGCTGGCGCTGACGCTTCTGCTGGCCCTCTCCCGCCGGCTGTTGCCCCAGGCGCTTTCCGTGCGCGAGGGCGGCTGGCAGGTGGGTCTCGGCCGGGACCTGAAGGACGCCGAACTCGGCATCATCGGCCTCGGCCGTCTCGGCGGGCGCATGGCCGAACTGGTCAAGCCGCTGGGCATGAAGGTCTCCGCCTGGAGCCAGAACCTGACGCAAGAGCGCTGCGACGAGCTGGGGGTCACCAAGCGCGAGAGCCTCTCCGCGCTTCTCGAAGAGGCGGATTTCGTGACCATCCACACGCGTCCCTCGGCGCGCACCGAGGGCCTTATGAACGCCGAGGCCTTCGCTCGCATGAAGCCTGACGCGGCCCTGATAAACACCTCGCGCGCCTCCATCGTGGAGCGGCAGGCCCTGTTCGCCTGGCTGGACGCCAACCCGGCGGCGACGGCAGCGCTCGACGTCTTCGAGGAGGAGCCCCTGCCCGAGGACGACCCGATCCGGCGGCACCCTCAACTGCTGCTGACGCCCCACGTGGGCTATGTCAGCCGGGAGAACTACACCACCTTCTACCGCCAGACGGTCGAGAACATCGAAGCCTGGCTGGCGGGCCAGCCGCTGCGCGAGATGAAGGGCTGAGGCCCTAGGCCTGTTCGAAGCCCTGAAGCACGTTGACCGTGTTGATCCCTACCTGTTCCACGGCGTAGCCGCCCTCCATGCAGAACAGCGTCGGCAGGCCCATCTTGCCGATGCGCTCGCCATAGGTGAGGTAGTCGTCGCTATCCAGCTTGAAGAAGGAGATCGGGTCCTCCTTGAAGGTATCGACGCCGAGCGAGACCACCAGCGCGTCCGGCCCGTAGTCGGCGATCTTCCGGCAGGCGTCCTCCAGGCACTCGCTCCAGCGCTCGAAGCCGGTCTTCTCCGGCAGAGGGTAGTTGATGTTGAAGCCCTCGCCCTTGCCCGCGCCCGTCTCGTCGGCGTAGCCGAGGAAATAGGGAAAGGCGTTCTCCGGCTCGCCATGGAGGGAGACGAAGAGCACGTCGTCGCGCTGATAGAAGATGTCCTGCGTGCCGTTGCCGTGGTGGAAGTCCACATCCAGCACCGCGACCCGCTCCGCGCCCTCGTCGCGCCAGGCCTGGGCGGCGATGGCGGCGTTGTTCAAGAAGCAGTAGCCGCCGAACAGGTCCGAGGCGGCGTGGTGTCCGGGCGGGCGGCAGAGCGCGAAGGCGCCGCGCGCGCCCTCGCTGATCTTCTTGCGCGCCGTCAGCGCCACGTCGGCGGCGGCCAGCGCGGCTTCCCAGGTTCCCTCCGAGATCGAAGTCTCGGTCGCGAGCGCGTAGTAGCCGATCTTTCCGTCCACGTGGTTGGGCACCCGCTGGGCCATGCGGCGGGCCGGCCAGTTGGGGGCGATGGCCTCGCCCTTGAAGCCCTCGGCCTGCCACTCGCTCCAGCAGGTCGCGAGGAAATCGAGGAAGCCCTTGTCGTGGATGCGCTCAATCGGGGCCATGCCGAAGGACTCAGGTTCGATCACCTCGCCGAGCCCCACCTCCGAGATGCGCTTCATGATGATCTCGACCCGCTCCGGGCACTCGAAGGGCGGCACCAGCGTCCCGCCGTAAAGCTCGGTCTTGGAGTTGCGCAGGCGGTGCTTTTCGGTCTGCACGGTCAGCATGGCGCTCTCTCATCCTTTCCTTGTCCGGGTGTTCAGGCAGCGAGCATGGCGCGGCGCCGCGCCGCTGTACAGACCGCTGTAGAGAGGGAGGCTTTGTGACCCCTGGCAGAGCGGCGGCGCTTGCGCTACCGTGTTTTACTCAGCAATCATATTGCGGCGCAAAAACAGCGGGGAGCAAAAATCCGGTGCCCATGTCAGAAAGCTCTATCGCCATTGAAGCCAGCGGGGTCACAAAGGTTTTCGGTGGCGGTCAGGATGCCGTCAGGGCATTGGACGACGTATCGGTCAACATCCGCGAAAACGAGTTCTTCACCCTGCTGGGCCCCTCGGGCTGTGGCAAGACCACGCTCCTGCGCCTGATCGCCGGGTTCGACCAACCGACCTCCGGCAGCATTCTCCTGCATGGTCAGGACATCTCCCGCCTGCCGCCTTACGAGCGCTCGGTCAACACGGTGTTCCAGTCCTACGCGCTCTTTCCGCACATGACGGTGGCGCAGAACATCGGGTTCGGCCTGGAGATGCAGGGCAAGCCAGCCGATGAGATCAAGCAGACGGTCTCGGCGATGCTGAAACTGGTGCGCATGGAGCAGCTGCGCGACCGCCGCACCGACCAGATTTCCGGCGGACAGCAGCAGCGCGTGGCCCTTGCCCGCGCTCTGGCGCCCCGGCCCAAGGTCCTGCTGCTGGACGAGCCGCTGTCGGCGCTGGACTACAAGCTGCGCAAGGACATGCAGATCGAGCTGAAGCGCCTGCAGCACGAAACCGGCATCACCTTCATCTTCGTCACGCATGACCAGGAAGAAGCGCTCACCATGTCCGACCGGGTCGCGGTGATGAGCCAGGGCAAGATCCTGCAGATCGGCTCGCCGCGTCAGATCTACGACCACCCGGCCGAGCGCTTCGTGGCGGACTTCATCGGCGACACCAACTTCCTGACCGCCGAGGTCGTCTCGGTCGAGGGACGGCGCGCGCGCCTTAAACTCTCCTCCGGGCGGGAGGTCGCCGCCGACCTGCCCGAAGGGCTGACGCCAAGCGGCAAGGTGACCGCCGTCATCCGTCCCGAGCACGCAACGCTGGCTTCGACGCCGGACGGGGACGACGCGCAGCTGGGCGGCACCCTCAAGACCATCGTCTACATGGGTACCGACACCCACTATCACGTGCACCTGCCCGACGGCGACGGGTTCGTGGTGCGCAGCCAGAACCTGCGCGACAGTGCGGAGCCCTTCCAGACCGATCAGCCGGTCGGCGTGGTCTTCAAGGCCGACGCCGTTCAGGTCTTGAAGGACTGATCATGGCGGAGCAGGCAGCACCCCTTTCCGCCCCCGAGAGCGAGGGCATGGTCGAAGAGGCCGAGCGCCGCAAGGTACGGCGCAACTGGCTCTTGTGCGCCCCGGCCCTCGCGGTTCTGATCTTCGCCGCCTCCGGCCCGCTCTTCGTGGTTCTGATCTATTCCTTCCTGGAGCCCGGCGAGTACAGCGGCGTGGTCTGGAACCTCTCCGGCGAAGCCTGGTTCAAGGTCTTTTTCCAGCGCGACATCTTCGATGGCACGGTCTCCATGGCCGATGCCCACTTGAGCATTCTCTGGCGCTCTGTCTGGCTGTCGTTCCTGACCACGGTCGCCACCGTGCTGTTCGGGTTCCCGACCGCCTATTTCATCGCGACGCGCCCGCCGAAGTCGCGCAACGTTTGGCTTTTCCTGATCACCATCCCTTTCTGGACCAACCTCCTGATCCGCACCTTCGCGATCATGGAGGTGATCCGCAATCAGGGCTTCATCAACACCGGGCTCACCTGGCTGGGCGTGATCGATGAGCCGATCCAGATGCTCTACACAGACTTCGCCATCATGGTCGGCATGACCTATGTCTACCTGCCGCTGATGGTGCTGCCGCTCTACGCCTCGATGGAACGGCTGGATTTCCGGCTGGTGGAGGCGGCCTACGACCTCTATGCGACCCGCATCCAGGTCTTGAAGCGGGTCATCATCCCACTGGTCAAGCCGGGCCTGATCGCCGGGTCGATCCTGGTCTTCGTCCCGGCGCTGGGCGCCTTCGTGACGCCGCGCGTCCTGGGCGGCGGCAAGAAGATGATGCTGGGCAACCTGATCGAATTGCAGTTCGGCGCCGGGCGTAACTGGCCCCTGGGCGCCGCGCTTTCCATCACGCTTCTGGCCATCGTGATGACCGCGCTGCTGTTCTACATCCGCACGGTCCAGAAAAGCCCGGAGGCGCGCTGATGGCCGATATCGCTGAGAAACAAACGGTTGCAGCGGTGAAGGCGCCGCGCCCGCGCGGGCGGCCCTTCGACCTGAAGACCCTGCCGGGCTTCACCACGGTCGCCATCATCTGCTTCCTGCTGCTCTACGCGCCGATCATCACGCTGGTGGTCTATTCCTTCAACGCAGGCAAGTACATCGCGATCTGGGAGGGTTTTTCCCTTCAGTGGTATGTCTCCGCCTGGCAGAACGAGGCGGTGCAGGACGCCACCGTCCGCTCGCTCGTGCTGGCGGTCCAGGCCTCCTTCTTCTCCACGGTGGTGGCGACCATGGCGGCGCTGGGCACCACGCGCACCAAGGCCTTCAAGGGGCAGACCGCGATCTATGTCCTGATCAACCAGCCCCTGATGGTGCCGGAGATCGTGACCGCGACGGCGCTCTTGATCCTGTTCGCGATGATCAAGGTGCTGACCGGAATCCAGGGGCTCTTCTATCTGGTGATCGCGCACACCGCCTTTTGCATCCCCTTCGCCTACTTGCCGATCCGCGCGCGCCTGGAGTCGATGGACGGCATGCTGGAGTTGGCGGCGGCGGACCTCTACGCGACGCCCTGGAAGACTTTTACGCGAGTGACCTTGCCGCTGCTCTGGCCTGGAATCCTGGCCGGGGCCATGCTGGCCTTCGTCATCTCGCTCGACGATGTGGTGATCACCGAGTTCGTGAAATCCGCCGGGCAGGAAACCCTGCCGACCTACATGCTGGGTCAGATACGGCGGATCATCACGCCGGAGATCAATGCGATCTCCACGGCCCTCTTGGCCATTTCGGTGGTGGTCGTGTCTCTCTTCTTTGTGATCACCCGACGCCGCGCTTAAGATGAAGCGCACTTTAATGAAGAAAGCAGGAGGCTTTTGGTTATGCGAACAAAATTGATGGCGGGTGTCTTTACCGCCGCGCTGCTGGCGACGGCCGGTACGGCCCAGGCCGCGGGCAAGCTCAATCTCTACAACTGGGGCAACTACACCAGCCCCGAGCTGATTGAGAAGTTCGAACAGACCTATGACGTCGAAGTCACCATCACGGACTACGATTCCAACTCGACCGCGCTCGCCAAGGTTCAGGCTGGCGGCCACGGCTTCGATCTCGTGGTGCCCTCGGCCAACTACGTGAAGATCTTCATCGAGGAGGGCCTCGCGCTGGAGACCCGCCCCGACCAGATGGAGAACTTCAAGCATGTGGCCCCTCAGTGGGCCGATCCCTCTTGGGATCCGGGCCGTCACTACTCCGTTCCCTGGCAGTGGGGCAGCGTCGGCATGGTGGTCGACACGGAGGTCTATAGCGGCGACATCAACACCTCCGCGATCGTCTTCGATCCGCCGGAAGAACTGGCCGGTAAGATCAACATGGCTCCCGAGATGGGCGACATCATCGGCCTCGCGCTGATGTACGTCGGCTCCGAGCCCTGCACGAACGACAAGGAAGCCCTGAAGAAGGCCCGCGACGTGCTGGTCGCGGCGAAGCCCAAGTGGCTCTCCATGGACTACGGCCTGGTCGAGAAGATGCCGCGTGGCGACTTCGCCGCCTCGGCCTACTGGAACGGTGCGGCCTTCCGCGCGCGTCTCGCCAAGTCCTCGATCCAGTTCGGCTATCCCAAGGAGGGCTTCCCCCTCTGGATGGACAGCGTGCTGGTGCTGGCGGACGCCGAGAATGTCGAGAACGCCAAGCTCTTCCAGAACTTCGTCATGGCGCCTGAGAACGCCGCGCTGATCTCCGAGTTCGCCCGCTATGCCAACGGCATCGAGGGCTCCGAGGAGTTCATGCCGGAGGACATGAAGACCGCGCCTGAGATCATCATTCCCGATGAGTTCAAGGACGTCGGCGTCTTCCTGCCCGCCTGCCCGCAGGAGGTCAACGACATCTACACCGCGATCTGGACCGACCTGACCAAGTAATCCGCTTGGCTGGAAGGACCCGAAAGACCGGGGCGGAGGAGGCCAAGATCGGGCCGCCTTCGCCCCTTCTCTTGAACAGCGAACCCCACCGGACATAGCCTGCCCCATGACCGATAGCCTGTCTCTCTCCCTCTGGGCCGTGAACATGGCCGAGGTGCCCTCAGACCGTCACGCCTGGCTCCAGCGGGTCGAGGCCGCGCTTTTGGAAGCGAAGGCCGCGGGCTCTTCCCTGCTCGTCATGCCGGAGTACGTCAGCGAGATCTGGCTGCCCTACTGCGAGCCGGAAGCCAACGTGAACGTCGAGGTGGCCACCATGGCCAAGGAGGGCGCCGCGCAACTGCCGCTGCTTCAAGAGCTGGTCGACAAGACCGGCATCGCGCTGCTCGCCGGAACCTGGCCGGCGGCGGTGGAGGAGGGATACCTGAACCGCGCCCACTTCCTGGTGCCGGGGCGGAAAGACCCCATCATCCACGACAAACTGGCGCTGCTGCGCTCGGAGAAGGACCCGGAGGGCTGGTTCCTGGGCGTCGGCCATGAGGTCCGGCCTTTCACCTGGAACGGCCTGACCTGCGCCATGCTGATATGCCTCGATGTGGAATTGCCCGCCGTGTCCGCGCGTCTGGCGCGCGAAGTGCCGGATCTGGACCTGCTGCTGGTGCCTTCCTACACCAGCTTTCTCTCCGGCTATTCGCGGGTCTTCGGCTGCGCCAAGGCGCGGGCGGTGGAGCTCTTCACCTGCGTGGCGGCGGTCGGGTGCGTCGGCACCACGCCGCTGGATCCGCCGCGCGACAACACCTCGGGCGCGGCCGTCTTCCTGCCCTGCGAGCCGGAGTTGGGCTTCGACGGCCGGTTCGCCGACACCGGCGTCTTCAAGGAGACCGAAGGGGCCGGACCGCTGCTCCATGTGCGCGATATCCCGATCAAGGAGATACGCCGTCTGCGCCGCGAGGGCGCGGAAGTCTGGCCCGGCGCCTGGAGCGATGAGCAACTCACTGTCACCCCGAAGCAGAGCTGAGGCCCATGACCCGCGACTCCCGCTACGACGTGCTTTTCGAGCCGGTGCAGATTGGCCCGGTCACCGCCCGCAACCGCTTCTATCAGGTGCCGCATTGCAACGGGATGGGCTACCGCGACCCCACGGCGGTCGCGGGCATCCGCCGGGTCAAGGCCGAGGGCGGCTGGGCCGTGGTCTGCACCGAGCAGGTGGAGATCCACCACACCGGCGACATCGGCCCCTACATCGAGCTCAGGCTCTGGGACGAAAAGGACATGCCCCACCTGAGCCGCATGGCGGACAGCATCCACGAGGGCGGCGCCTTGGCGGGCATCGAACTGGCCCACAACGGCATGAACGCGCCCAACCAGTACAGCCGCGAGGTCCCGTTGGGGCCGGCCGACCTGCCGGTCGCCACCTTTCACTACGACCCGGTGCAGGCCAGGCGCATGGATCTGGAGGACATCCGCAACCTGCGCCGCTGGCACAAGAAGGCGGCGCTGCGCGCGCGCGACTGCGGCTTCGACCTGATCTACGTCTACGCCGCCCACCAACTCGGCTTCCTGCACCACTTCCTGTCGCCCAGCTACAACGACCGTACGGATGAGTACGGAGGCAGCCTTGAGAACCGCGTGCGCTTCATGAAGGAACTGCTGATCGACACGAAGGAGGCGGTGGGCGACCGCTGCGCCGTGCCCTGCCGCCTTTCGGTGGACGAGCTGATCGGCCCCAAGGGTCTCGAGAAGAACGAGATGGAGGACATGATCGGCCTGATCGCCGACATCCCCGACCTCTGGGATGTGACGCTGGCGGGTTGGGAGAACGACTCCATGACCTCGCGTTTCGCCGAGGAAGGGCACGAGGAGCCCTTCATCTCCGGCATCAAGGCGCTGACCAACAAGCCGGTGGTGGGCGTCGGGCGCTACACTTCAGCGGACCGCATGGTCTCGCTGATCAACAAGGGCGTCCTGGACCTGATCGGCGCGGCGCGGCCCTCCATCGCCGATCCCTTCCTGCCCAAGAAGATCGAGGAGGGGCGCTTCGAGGACATCCGCGAATGCATCGGCTGCAACATCTGCGTTTCCGGCGATCTGACCATGGCGCCGATCCGCTGCACCCAGAACCCGACCATGGGCGAGGAGTGGCGGCGCGGCTGGCATCCCGAGCGCATCCGCGAGAAGGAGAGCGAGAAGCCGGTGCTGGTCGTAGGCGCGGGGCCCGCCGGGCTGGAGTGCGCCCACGCACTCGGCAAGCGCGGCTATGAGGTGACCCTCGCCGAGGCGGGACAGGAACTGGGTGGCCGGGTCGCGCGGGAAGCGCAGTTGCCGGGCCTCTCCGCCTGGATCCGCGTGCGCGACTACCGCGCCCAGCAGTTCCTCAACCTGCCCAAGGTGCAGCTCTATCTGGAAAGCGAGCTGGATGCGGCCGCGGTCCTGGAACTGGGCCTGCCGCGCGTGGTCATCGCGACCGGCGCCCACTGGCGCCGCGACGCGGTCGCGCACCATCACCTGCGGCCTCTCGAATTCGGTGAGGGGTTGGAGATCCTGACGCCCGACGACCTGATGGCCGGTAAGCGGCCCAAGGGCAAGCGGGTCATGGTCTGGGACGACGATCACTTCTACATGGCCTCCGTCCTGACCGAGCTCCTGGCGGGCGAAGGCTACGAGGTGCGCTTTGCGACCCCGGCGCCGGAGGTCGCGACCTGGACCCGCAACACCATGGAGCAGCACTTGATCCAGGGCCGCCTCATCGAAAAGGACGTGCCGCTGCATCTCTTCCGGGCGCTTGAAGCCGGCTCCGCCGGTGGCGTCACGCTCTCCTGCGTCTTCAGCGGCAGGGAGGAAGAGGTCGAGACCGACGCCCTGGTGCTGGTGACCGCGCGCCTGCCGGACGACAGCCTGCTGCGGGACTTGCACGCGCGAAAGGCCGACTGGGCGAAAGCCGGGATCGAGAGCGTGACGGCGATCGGCGATGCGCTGGCGCCTGCCACCATCGCCCACGCCGTCTATGCCGGGCGGCGCTATGCCGAGGAGCTGGACGGTCCGGAGCTGCCCGAGTTCGAGCCGCCCTTCAAGCGGGAGGTGACGGCGCTGGCCGAGCTGTAGAGCGCGGGCGGGGCCGAGGGCTCAGCAGGCGATTTCGTATTTCGCCAGGCCGGTCTCGTTCCACTCGATGCCATTGCCGGGCCGGTCGGGGATCACCACCGCGCCCTCCTTGACCTCGAAGGGCTCGGCCAGGATCGGGTGGACCCAATCCGTCCACTCCAGCCACTGGGCGCCGGGCGTGACCCGCATCAGGTGCGCGCTGACTTCCGTGAAGAGATGGCTTGAGACCGGCAGGCCCTGCGGCTCGGCGAGGGCGGCGGCGCGCAGCCAGCCCGTGACGCCGCCGATGCGCATCAGATCGGGCATGACCGCGTCGCAGGCGCGCTTGGCGATGGCCTGCTGCTGATCGTAGGGGCCGTGGAAGTTCTCTCCGATGATGACCGGCGTCTTCAGCATGGCCGCAAGCGCCGCGCAGTTGTCCAGGTCATGGTAGGCGATCGGCTCTTCGAACCAGCCGAGCCCGGCGTCGTCGAGGCTGTTGAGGCGCTCCTTGGCCGCCGGGAAGCTCAGGCCCTGATTGAAGTCGGAGAGCAGCGTGATTGGCCGCCCGGCCCCTCTTCGGATCGCGGCGATGGCCTCCAGGTCCTCAATCAGGCTGTCGCGCCCGAGGCGAACCTTCATGGCGGAGAACCCGCCCTGTTCCACGAGCTCTGCCGCCTGCGCTTCCAGGCCCTCATTCGTTCCCAGCCAGAGGCCGGTCGAGTTATAGGCCGGGACCGGCCCAATGCTGCCGCCCAGGTGCTCGGCGAGCGGCTTGCCCGCGGACTTGGCCTGGGCGTCCCAGAAGGCGATGTCGAGCGCCGCCAGGGCGTAGAGCGCGATCCCGGATTTCCCCAGGAGCGATATCGCCTTCATGCCCTCATCGTAGAAGGCGGCTGGGGCGATTTCTCGCTCCAGGAAGCGCGCGCCCAGCGTGCGGATGGTCGAGGCGACGGCCGGGGCGTAGTCGATCAGATAAGGTGCGATGTAGCCGCGACCGGTCACGCCCGCGTCGGTTTCCACATCGACGCAGATGAAGGCCCACTTGGGAAAGCTGCCGACCTTGGCGATCACCGGGCGGTTGAGGGGCACGTCGGCGGCGCGCACGGTCAGCTTCGTGAAACGGGGG
>JARRJC010000027.1 GCA_037379885.1 Limibacillus sp. | reverse complement strand
TCGAGAGACGAGGAGAAGTTTAACATGGGTTGGCAAGGAGGGGCGGCATGCGACAGATGCCCTCTAACAGGAATGGCCGGGGCGAGCCCCGGCCATTCCGCAACCAAACAAGAGCAGCGAAGCTGCCCTAAGCCGCTTCCTTGGCGGTCGCGCCGTTGAAGGTCAGTTCGCCGTCGCGGACGGAGACCTCGACTGTTTCGCCGTCATGGACCTTGCCTTCAAGGATCATCTCGGCCATTGGGTCTTGCACGTATTTCTGGATCACGCGCTTCAAGGGCCGCGCGCCATAGGCGGGGTCGTAGCCCTTGTTGCCGAGCCAGGTCTTGGCCGTCTCGTCGAGGTTCAGCGTGATCTTGCGATCGGCCAGCAGCTTCTGCAGGCGCTGCATCTGGATGTCGACGATGTTGGCCATGTGCTCGCGGCGCAGGCGATGGAACAGGATGATCTCGTCGACGCGATTCAGGAACTCGGGCCGGAAGTGCGCGCGCACCACCTCCATGACCTGGGCTTCGACCGCGTCCGAATCCTCGCCCTCCGCCTGGTTGACCAGATACTCGGAGCCGAGATTGGAGGTCATGATGATCAGCGTGTTGCGGAAATCGACCGTGCGTCCCTGCCCGTCCGTGAGGCGCCCGTCGTCCAGGACCTGCAGGAGGACGTTGAACACATCCGGGTGCGCCTTCTCGATCTCGTCGAACAGGATGACCTGGTACGGGCGCCGGCGGACGGCTTCGGTGAGCGCGCCGCCTTCCTCATAGCCCACATAGCCGGGAGGCGCGCCGATTAGGCGGGCCACCGCATGCTTCTCCATATATTCGGACATGTCGATACGCAGGATCGCGTGCTCGTCGTCGAACAGGAATTCGGCGAGCGCGCGGCTAAGCTCCGTCTTGCCGACGCCGGTGGGCCCCAAGAACATGAACGAGCCGAGCGGCCGGTTCGGATCTTGCAGCCCGGCGCGGCTGCGGCGCACGGCGGTGGACACGGCCTTCACGGCCTCTTCCTGGCCGACCACGCGGCGAGCGATCTCGGTCTCCATGGCGAGGAGCTTCTCGCGTTCGCCCTCCAGCATCTTGTCGACGGGAATGCCGGTCCAGCGGGAGACGATGGAGGCGATATCCTGATCGGTCACCTCCTCGTTCAGCATATGCTCCCCGCCCTCTTCGGCGGCTTCGGCGAGCTGGCGTTCCAGGTCCGGGATCACGCCGTACTTCAGCTCCGACGCCCGGTCCAGCTTGCCTTCGCGCTGCACGATCTCCAGTTCCGCACGGGCTTGATCCAACTGCTCCTTGGCCTTCTGCTGGACGCCCAGCTTGTCCTTTTCCGCCTGCCACTTGCTGGTCAGTTCGGCGGACTGCTGGTCGAGCTCGGCGATTTCCTTCTCCAGCTTGCCAAGGCGCTCCTTCGAGGCGGCGTCGGATTCCTTCTTGAGCGCCGCCTGCTCGATCTTCAGCTGGATTAGCCGGCGGTCGAGTTCGTCGATGGCCTCCGGCTTGGAGTCGACTTCCATGCGCAGGCGGCTGGCCGCCTCGTCCATCAGGTCGATGGCCTTGTCGGGCAGGAAGCGATCCGTGATGTAGCGGTTGGAGAGGGTCGCCGAGGCGACGATGGCCGCATCGGTGATGCGCACCCCGTGGTGCAGCTCATACTTCTCCTTCAGGCCGCGCAGGATGGAGATGGTCTCCTCCACGCTCGGCTCGTCGACGAAGACGGGCTGGAAGCGCCGCGCCAGCGCCGCGTCCTTCTCGATGTGCTGGCGGTATTCGTCCAGCGTGGTCGCGCCGACGCAGTGCAGGTCGCCGCGCGCCAGCGCCGGCTTCAGCATGTTGGAGGCGTCCATCGCCCCCTCCGCCTTGCCCGCGCCCACCAGGGTGTGGAGCTCGTCGATGAAGACGATGACCTCGCCTTCCGCCGCCGCGATCTCCTGCAGCACGGCCTTGAGGCGTTCCTCGAACTCGCCGCGGAACTTCGCGCCCGCGACCAGGGCGCCCAGGTCGAGAGAGAGCAGGGATTTCTGCTTCAAGGTCTCCGGCACGTCGCCGGCGACGATGCGCAGCGCGAGGCCTTCGACGATGGCGGTCTTGCCGACGCCGGGCTCACCGATCAGGACGGGATTGTTCTTGGTGCGGCGGGACAGCACCTGGATGGTCCGCCGGATCTCCTCGTCGCGGCCGATCACCGGGTCCAGCTTGCCCTCGCGCGCCACGGCGGTCAGGTCGCGGGCGTACTTCTTGAGGGCGTCGTAGCCTTCCTCGGCGTTCGCCGACTGGGCCGTGCGGCCGCGCCGCAGTTCCTCGACCGCCTCGTTCAGCGCCTGCGCCGTCACGCTCGCGGCCTTCAGGATTTCGCCCGCCTTGCCCGCAGCGGGGGTGGCGAGAGCCATCAGAATCCGCTCGGCCGTGACGTAGGAATCACCGGCCTTCTCGGCAAGCTGCTCGGCCTGCTGCAAGACACGCGCCAATTCCGGTGCCATGTAGACCTGACCCGCGCCGCCGCCTTCCACGCGCGGCAGCTTGGCGAGTTCTCCTTCTGCGGAGATCAGCGCTTTCTGGGGATCGCCCCCGGACTTCTTGATGAGGTTGGCCGCAAGACCTTCCTTGTCGTCCAACAGCACCTTCAGAAGGTGCAGGGGGGAGAGTTGCTGGTGGCCCTCGCGAAGGGCCAGCGATTGCGCAGACTGAACGAAACCGCGCGAACGCTCGGTGTAGTTTTCAAAGTTCATCTATCTTCCTCCATGTACGGCCTGCGTGCCCGTTTGGCGCCCCGCAACCGTTTTGACCCACGCTTTTTGTGCGATCCGAAGAGGCATTGCCTTTTCTCGAAATTACATATGGGAGGCGGACAATCGCCCTGCAAGATGCAGGTTAAGCCCATGCTTGACTGTGGCCAGCCACGCGGGCATTGCTGATTGAGGGCGCAGCCGCGACAAAGAAAAGGAAGAGGCCGGAGCCATGACCGGAATGCTGAAGGAGATCTGGCGCTACCCCGTTAAGTCCTTGAGCGGGGAGCAACTTCAGTCGGTCCCCCTGGAGCCCGGCAAGCGCCTGCCGGAAGACCGCCGCTTCGCCATCGTCAAGGGCGGCGGTTCGGTCGAGCCGGGGGTGACGGCCTGGGCTTCCAAACGCAGTTTCTTCAATCTGATGAGCGACGAGAAGCTGGCGACCCTGGATGCCAGCTACGATGCCGAGGACGGCACGCTGACGCTGATGCGCGACGGGCGGCAGGTGGCGCGCGGCAAGGCGACCGAGCCGCTGGGCCGCATGCTGATCGACCAGTTCCTGGGCGCCTTTCTTGGCGGTGCCGGCGTGTCGCCGCGCCTGGTGGAATCCGCCGGGGGCGCCTTCACGGACGTCGAGGAGCCCTTTGTCTCGCTGATCAACCTGGCGTCGCTGAAGGACCTTGAGCGGGTTCTGGGACAGGTCGCGGACCCGCGCCGCTTCCGGGGCAACCTTCTGCTCGAAGGACCGCTGCCCTGGGTCGAGCGCAACTGGGTCGGAAAGCGCCTGCGCATCGGCGAGGTGGAGATGAGCGTGGCCGAGCCGATCGAGCGCTGCGCGGCGACGGAGGTCCATCCCGAAAAGGGCCTGCGCGATCTTCCGGTGCTGAAATCTCTGGCGCGCGGCTTTGCCCACATGGAGATGGGCGTCTACGCGCGGATAGAAAAAGGGGGCCTCCTGAAAGCAGGAGACCCCCTCGAAATTCTGGACTAGAGGCCTTTCCGGCCGTTAGGCGGAAACGGGCCCGCCGTCCTGGTCCTGGTTCTTGCGCGGACGGCCGCGGCGGCGCGGCTTCTCCGCCTCCTTGTCATTCTGATCGATCGCATCGGCGAGGCTGGGCTGCTCGCCCAGGCCCGGCAATTCCCTGTTGCCGTTGCTCTTGCCATCGCTGTCGCCGTTGTCCGCGGAGGGCTCGCCAGCAGCATCACGGTTGCCCCGGTCGTCCTGATCGTCGCTGGAGCCGCTGCGGGCTTGCTGCTCGCCGTCGTTCTGATTGCGCGGGCGGCCGTTCATGCGGCCACGGCGCGGGCGTCCGCCGCCCTGTGCCTGAGCGTCCCGGTCGCGATCCCTATCGCGGTCCTGGTCCTGGTCCCGATCCCGGTCCCGATCCCGATCATTGTCGCCGTCGTCGCGATCCTCGTCGTTCGACTGCGCGTGCTGGCCGCCGTCCTTCTGCTGGGAGTCCTCGCCGTCCTGACGGCGCGGCTGCCCGCTGTTCGGATCCATCGAGTCGTTGACGATGCGATAGTAATGCTCTGCGAACTGATAGAAGGACTCGGCCAGGATACGGTCTCCAGCGGAGGTCGCGTCGCGGGCGAGGTTTATGTACTTCTCATAGACTTGATGCGCGTTGCCGCGCACCCGGCCCTCCGGGCCGTTGCTATCGAAGTTCGCATTCTTGTTGATCCCGCCATTCTGGCGACGATGCGGACGGCCACGCGGCCTCCGGGCATTGGAACCTTGTCTCATGGACACTTTTTCTGTTTTTGAAACACGTTAAACGCCGCTTGCGCCCGCTGAGCAAACGACCCAGGCCTGCGGCCGGGGCTGATGCTCGTCTCTTTGGGGAACGCAAGGCGCCTTGATATCCCCTTCAAGGCGCGGAGCCCACTGGGCTCTGACAGTCGCTACAGTAGTGGGCGGGAGAGCACTTTCCAAGCCTTTTTTCCAAACCTTCGATCAAGGCGTGGCGCGGGCGAGCAGGCAGCGGTCCCGGCCCGCGAGATCGCGCTTGAGACAGGGCGCCGCAAAGTCCATTTCGCCTAGCGCGTCCTTTAGCGCTTGCGCCTGGGTCCAGCCGATCTCCAGCGCCAGCAGACCGCCCGGCGCCAGCAGACGGCGGGCGTCAGGCAGCAGGGCGCGGTAGGCGGCCAATCCGTCCTCTCCGCCATCCAAGGCCAACCGCGGGTCGTGCTGCCGGACGGCCTCCTCCAGCTGCTCCAAGTCCGCCGTCTCGATATAGGGGGGGTTGGACAGCACCACATCGAAGCTGCCCGACAGGCCCCGGCCCCAGTCCCCGACCTGAAAACGCGCCCGCCCGGCAAGGCCCAGGTCTTGCGCGTTCGCCGAGGCGATTTCGACCGCGGCGGCGTCGAGGTCGATCCCCAGCCCCTCGGCCCTTGGCAGTTCGGAGAGCAGCGCCAGCAGCAAGCAACCGCTGCCGGTTCCGAAGTCGAGAAGGCGGAGCGGCGCCTCCCGGTCGGGAAGAGCCTCCAGAACGGCTTCCACCAGGGTCTCGCTGTCGGGCCGGGGATCGAGCGTGGCTGGCCCTATCCTGAAGCTGAGACTCCAGAACTCCCTGCGGCCCCGAATGCGTGAGAGCGGCTCGCCGCCAAGACGGCGCGCAAGCAGGCCGCCGGCCCGCGCGGCCTCCGCCTCACTGAGCGGACGCTCAGGTCGGGCGAAGATCGCGCTCTCGCTCTCCCCCAAGGCCTCGGCCAGCAGAAGGCGCGCCTCCCGGCGGGCGGATTCCACGCCCAGCGCCGCCAGCTCTGCCGCGGCGCTGTCCAGGAAGCGCTTCACGCTTTGTGGCTTGGCCGCTTCAGGCTCTTTCCTGGGCACCGGATTCCTCAACGGCGGCCAGACGCGCCGCCTGATCCTCTGCGATCAAGGCGTCGATCACCTCATCCAGCCCGTCGCCCGCCACGATGCGGTCGAGCTTGTAGAGCGTCAGGTTGATCCGGTGGTCGGTCAGGCGGTTCTGCGGGAAGTTGTAGGTGCGCACCCGCTCCGAGCGGTCGCCGCTGCCGATCTGGGTCCGGCGGTCGGCGGCGCGTTCGGCGTCGCGCGCTTCCCGCTCAGCCTCGTAGAGCCGCGCGCGCAGCACCTTCATGGCCTTCGCCTTGTTCTTGTGCTGGCTTTTCTCGTCCTGGCAGATCACCACGAGACCGGTCGGGATGTGTGTGATTCGCACGGCGCTGTCGGTGGTGTTGACCGACTGCCCGCCGGGCCCGCTGGAGCGGTAGACGTCGATCCTGAGGTCGTTGTCCGCGACCTGGATGTCCACCTCCTCCACCTCCGGCAGGACGGCGACCGTGGCCGCCGAGGTGTGGATACGCCCGCCCGACTCGGTTTCCGGCACGCGCTGGACCCGGTGCACGCCCGATTCGAACTTGAGGCGCGCGAAGACGCCGCGCCCGGCGATGGAGGCGCTTGCCTCCTTAATGCCGCCCAGCGGCGTCTCGGAGACGTCGATCACCTCGAAACGCCAACCCTGAAGCTCGGCGTAGCGCTGATACATGCGGAAGAGATCGCCCGCGAAGAGCGCCGCCTCGTCGCCGCCGGTGCCGGCGCGGATTTCCAGAATGGCGTTGCGCTCGTCGTCGGCGTCCTTGGGGATCAGGAGCAGCTTCACCTCCCGCTCCAACTCGGGCAGCCGCTCCTTCAGGGCGTAGTACTCCTCGCGGGCCAGCTCGCGCATCTCCGCGTCGCTGGAGGCGTCTTCCATCATCGTCTCCAGGTCCTGAAACTCGGCGCGGGCGGCGCGCCAGTCCGCGACGCGCGCGATGACAGGCTCCAGTTCGGCCAGCTCACGCGCCAGCTCGGTATACTCCGGCGACCCCGGCTTGGGATGCTCGGCCACCATGGACTGCAGGTCCTGGTAGCGGGCCTCGACCCGGTCGAGTGACTGTTCCAGGCTCACCCCGGCTTACTCCTCTTCCTTTTTCTTGTCGCCGAGACCCTCGAAGAGCCCGCGCAGCAGCGCTTCAGCGCGTTTTGCCTCCTCCGGGTTCTCGATGGCCAGCGCCCGCAGGCGTTCGGCCATGCGGTGGCGCAGCTCGCGCGCGAAGCGGCCGCTCGCAGCCTCCGCGTCGCCCTCCTCGGCGGCCACCCGGCGCAGCCCTTCCAGACCGCTCTCCAACTCCTCGAAAATGCCGCCGGCCGCGCGGCCCGACTGGCGCTCCAGCAGGCGCACCAGCTCACCCTCTATGATCGCCTCCGCCTCGCCCAGGGAATCGCCCCGGCTGGAGCGTCCCTCGCGCGCCAGACGCTCCAGGTCGTCCAGGTCGTAGAGAAAGACGTCCTCAAGCTTGTCGCAGGCCGGGTCCACATCCCCCGGAATGCCCCCGTCGATGATCAGCAAGGGCTGACGGCGGCGGCGCTTGACGACGCGCTTCATCATCTCCGGCGAGAGGCTGTAGCTGGACCCGGCGAGGCCGGTGATCACCACCTCCGCCTCCACCAACGCCGTCTCCAGTTCATCCCAGGGACGCAGGGTCGCGCCCAGGCGCCGGGCCGCCGCCTCGCCGCGCACCGGGCGCGGATGGCTGACCGCGGCCTGCGCGATCCCGGCCTCGCGGAACGAGCTGGTGAAGAGGTCGATGGTCTCACCCACGCCGAGCAGCAGCAGACGGCAGCGTTTCAGGTCGCCGTGGAGATCGCGCGCGGTCTGCAGGGCGACGGCGGCCATGGTGACCGGCCGCTGTCCGATCGCCGTTTCGCTGCGCACCCGCTTGGCGGCGGCAAAGGCGCTTTGGCAGGCTTCGTCCAGCAGCGGGGAGAGCAAGCCGGCGGCGCGCGCCCAGCGCTCTGCGTCCTTGACCTGGCCCAGCACCTGCGGCTCGCCCAGCACCAGGGAATCCAGCGAGGCGGCGACCCGCGAGAGATGGCGCAGCGCGGCCGCGCCCGCATGGCGGTAGAGCGCGCTTTCGAGACGCCCTCTATCCACCTCGGCCCAATCCGCCAGCCAATCGAGAAAGAGCGCTTCCTGCTCCGGGCTTTCCATGAGCATCTCGACGCGCTCGCAGGTGCAGATCAGCAATCCGGCCTTGAGGCCGCGCTTGGCAAGATCGGCGAGGAAGCGCTCGACCGGCGGCTCGTCCAGGAAGAGGCGGTCGCGCCAAGCGTCCTGGGCGAAGCGCAGGTGCGTGCCCACCAAGTGGAGATCGGCAATCGTTGTGTTGGGCGCCGCCATGGCCCTTGCCCCGCCCCGCTAGGAAAAGCGGGCGAGCGCGCCGGCCAGGTTGTCGAGAGGAACCAGTTCCTGCTCGCCGCTGTCGAGATCGCGTACCATCGCGGCCGACTGTGCAAGTTCGTCCTCGCCCAGAATGACGGCGGCACGCGCGGCGATCTTGTTCGCCCGCTTCATGCGCTTCTTCATGTTGCCCGAATAGCCCAGATCAACGGAGAGCCCCGCACGGCGAAGCTGCTCGGCCAGCGCAAGAGCCCTGGCCTCCGCCGCCTCGCCCAGCGGCACCAGCGCGATGGCGCGCGGCGCGGAGGGCACGTTCTCGACCAGCATGGAAAGCCGCTCGATCCCAGCCGCCCAACCCACGCCGGGCGTCGCTTGCCCGCCCATGGTCTCCACCAGCCCGTCGTAGCGTCCGCCGGCCATGACCGCGCTCTGGGTGCCCAGCTCCGTGGTCGTGAACTCGAAAGCCGTATGGCAGTAGTAGTCGAGCCCGCGCACCAGACGCGGGTTCAGTTCGTAGGCGATGCCCAGCGTCTCCAGCCCGCTCTTCACCTCGGCGAAGAAGGCCAGGCTCTGATCGTTCAGGTAGTCGCCGAAAAGCGGCGCGTCGGCGACCAGACGCCGGTCGCCCTCGTCCTTGGAATCGAGAATGCGCAGCGGATTGCGCTCCAGCCTCTGGAGCGAGTCCTCGGAGAGCTTCGCCTGATGGTCCCGGAAATACTCGACCAAGGCCGCGCGGTAGTTCTGCCGGCTTTCCGGGTCGCCCAGGGTGTTGAGCTCAAGCGTGATCCGCCCGCCCAGGCCCAGCGCCTCCAGAATGGCGTGACCAGCGGCGATCACCTCGATATCGCCCAGGGGCTCCGCCACGCCCAGCAGCTCCACGCCGATCTGGTGGAACTGGCGGAAGCGGCCCTTCTGCGGGCGCTCGTGGCGGAACATGGGCCCGGCGTAGAAGTACTTCAGCGGCAGGTCCTGGCGCAGGCCGCCCGACAGCATGGCGCGCACCACGCCCGCCGTGTTCTCAGGCCGCAGCGTGATCTGCTCGCCCTCCTTCATCTCGAAGGTGTACATCTCCTTGGTGACGATGTCGGAGGTGTCGCCCAGGGTGCGCTTGAAGACTTCGGTGAACTCGAAGATCGGCGTCGCCATCTCCTCATAGCCGTAGCGCAGCGCGACCTCGCGCGCGCGCTCGATCACCTCGCGGTGGCGGCGCATTTCTTCCGGCAAGAGGTCGCGGGTGCCGCGTACCGGCTGCATGTCGGCCAAGGGGTTCTCCTTAGAATGATTGGGGGCGCTAAGAGGCGGGTGTCAGGGCTTCGTCGCTTGCCTTGGCCTTGGCCGCCTCGGCCTCGATCTCCGCGGCCTTCTCCTCGACCAGCTGCACCAGATGGTCGACGATCGACTCGTCTTTCAGCCGGTGGTGCTGCACACCGCCCAGATAGACCTGATGGGTGCCGCGCCCGCCGCCGGTAAAGCCGATGTCGGTCATGGTCGCCTCGCCGGGCCCGTTCACCACGCAGCCGATGACGGAAACGGTCATGGGCGTGGAGATGTGCGACAGGCGCTGTTCCAGGACCTCGACCGTCTTGATCACGTCGAACTGCTGACGCGCGCAGGAGGGGCAGGAGATCACGTTGACCCCGCGGTGGCGCAGGCCCAGGGACTTCAGCATCTCAAAGCCGACCCGGACCTCTTCCACCGGATCGGTGGAGAGCGAGACCCGCAGCGTATCCCCGATCCCCGACCAGAGAAGGTTGCCGAGCCCGATGGAGGACTTGACCGTGCCCGAGCGCAGGCCGCCCGCCTCGGTGATGCCGATGTGGAGCGGATAGTCGCAAGCCTCGGCCAGGCCGTGATAGGCGGCCACGCAGAGAAAGACGTCGGAGGCCTTGCAGGAAATCTTGAACTCGAAGAAGTCGTTGTCTTCCAGGATGCGGATGTGGTTGAGCGCGCTCTCCACCATCGCCTCCGGGCAGGGCTCGCCATAGCGTTCCAGCAGTTCGCGCTCCAGCGAGCCCGCGTTGACGCCGATCCGCATGGAACAGCCGTGGTCCTTTGCGGCCTTCACCACCTCGCGCACCCGTTCCGCCGAGCCGATGTTGCCCGGATTGATGCGCAGGCAGGCCGCGCCCGCCTCGGCTGCTTCGATGGCGCGGCGGTAGTGGAAGTGGATGTCGGCGACGATGGGGACGTTGGCGCCCCGCACGATCTCCTTCAAAGCCTTGGTCGAGTCCTCATCGGGGCAGGAGACGCGGATGATGTCGGCCCCGGCCTCCTCCATGCGGCGGATCTGCTCAAGCGTCGCCTGCACGTCCGGCGTCGGCGTGTTGGTCATGGTCTGCACCGTGATCGGCGCATCGCCGCCCACCGGCACGGAGCCGACCATGATCTGGCGCGACTTGCGGCGGTGGATGTCTCTATAGGGACGGACGCTCATGCTCTCCATCGCCCTCCGTCAGGCGGATTGCTATCGCTCTCGGCGGGCGCTCCCGCACCGGGAAGATGCGCCGAAAAGCGTTCGGATTCAAGGTTAAGGCCAAGCTCAGGGGCGCTGCAAGTCACTGGCCCAGTTCCGCCTTCAAGGCGTCCGGCTCCAGGGGGATGTCACGGCGCACCTGGCCCTGCTCGCCCAGGCCCGGCAGCCGCTGGCCGTCCAGCGTGACCGCCAGCCCACCGGCGTTGCCGGTCATCATCACCAGATCGCTGCGCGGCGGCACCTTGTAGGAATCGCCCCGGCGCAGGACCCGCGACAGGATCAGGCGCCCGCCGCGGTCGCGCACCTCGACCCAGGAATCGCTCTCGGCCAGCAGCACGACCCGCGCATTCTCGTTGACCGCGCCATAGACGCGGCCCTCGGGCAGGTCGCCCGCCTCCTCGCTGCGCTCGGGCGGCAGCGGCGCGGGCAGGCTTGCTGCTTCGCCCGCCGCGCTGTCGCCAGTGGCGCTGTCGGTAATGGCGCTGTCGGCAGTAGCGCTGTCGGCAATGGCGGGCTCCACCGTTTCGGAATCGGGCAGCACGTCCTGAGACCCGAGGGGCTCCGCCGGCTCCGGCGCCGGCTGAAGAGCACCAGTCTGATCCTGCGCCAACAGGTCGGCGGCGGGATCCGCCTCCGGCGCCGCCTCTTGAGCCGGGGCTTCAGGTTCCGGAGCTTCAGGAAGCGGGTCCGCCTCGGTCGTGACCTCGGCCATGGCTTCCGGCTCTTCGAGGGTCTCAGGCGGCGTCACCGCATCGGGCGGCGTGCTTTGCCTGTTCGCGGCATCGGAAGACCCGACCGGCGCGTCCGGATCGATGGGTGCATCGGGGGCGGGCAAGCCCTCGGGCAAGGGCTCCACCAGACCGCCGTTCGGCGCAGCTTCGTCCGTCGTCACCGCCGGGGCTGGCGTCGCAGGTTCGCCGGGCTCCGCTGCTTGTTCCGGCGCCGCCGGTTCCTCGGTCTCGACCAGCGCCGCCAAATCCTCGGGCAGCGGCTCCACCAGCTCGGTGAAGATTTCGCCTTCCTGTCCCACGTAGTACCAAACGCCGTAGCCGACCGCCGCCAGCAGCACCGCCACCAGCAGCAGGGCGACGCCGGGGACGCGCCCCTCCTGGGCAGGCACGGGGAACTGCAGGGAGCGTCTCGTCTCCAGGCCCGACACCTCCGCCTTGAAACGCTCGACCAGTTCCTTGGGATCGAGTCTCAGGTACTCCGCATAGGCGCGCACGAAGCCGATGGCGTAGGTGGTCCCGGGCAGGCTCTCGTAACGGGTCTCCTCGATCGCCTGGAGATAGAAGGGGCGGATGCGCAGCGCCGTCGCCACGTCCTCTATCTCCAGATCATAGGTCTCGCGCACCTCGCGGAGCTGGCGGCCCACGGAAAAGTGGCCGCCGCCCTCCAGCGGGGGCTGCTCCAGATAGGGTTCTTGCTGGTCTTGGTCGCTGGGCACTGAAAAGGCCTCTTCATCCTGTCGCGGGTGCAAGGGACGCGCGGCCATCGGGCCGCCGGTCCTCACCGCTGTTCAAGTCATAGCAAAGCCGGACAGGCGGCGGCAAACGCCATCGCGCAGGCCCGCTTCAGGGCAGCCCCTAGAGCTTCACCCCGCGGTCCTGAGCAAAAGCGCGCAGCAGCGGGCGCAGGCTGCGCGCCGGGCGTTTCGAGAGATAGGCGACCAGATCTCCGACCTCCCCGGCATCCAGGCTGCGCACCATCTCCTTCACGGAGGAGATCGAGCCGGCGTTCATGGAAAGCCGCCGCAGGCCGCAGCCGATCAGCGTCATGGCCTCCAGGGGATTGCCCGCCATCTCCCCGCAGAGCGTGAGCGGCACCTCGGCCGCCGAAGCGCGCTGCGCGACGTCGCGCAGAAGGCTCAGCATGGGCGGAGAGAGCGGGTCGAAACGCCGCATCAGACCGGTGCTGCCCCGGTCGCTGGCGAAGACGAACTGAAAGAGGTCGTTGCTGCCGATGGAAAGGAAGTCGACCTCGGCCAGGAGCTCGTCCAGCTGCCAGAGCAGTGCCGGGACCTCCAGCATGGCGCCCAGGTGAACTTCGGAAGGGCCCTTGGCGCCGCGCTTCATCTCGCGCTCCAGGGTCTTGTGGAAATGACGGCGCGCGACGCGCATCTCCGTCAGGTCGGTGACCATGGGGAACATGACGCGCAAGGGACGGCCCGCCGAGGCCTGGATAAGGGCGCCCAGCTGATCGCGCAGCAGGACCGGGCGGTCGAGGGTCATGCGGATCGCCCGCCAGCCCATGGCCGGGTTCTCCTCGTTGCTCATGGCGATGTAGGGCAAGGGCTTGTCGCCGCCGACATCCAGCGTTCGGAAGACCACCGGGCGGTCGCCGACCTGGTCGTAGATGCGCTCATAGAGCTGCTGCTGCTCGGCGCGGGCCGGATAGGCGTCGCGCACCATGAAGGGAATCTCGGTGCGGTAGAGTCCGATCCCGGCGGCGTTGCTTTCCTTCAGGTGCGGCAGATCGAGCAGGAGCCCGGCATTCATCAAGAGCGTCACCTCCTGCCCGTCGCGGGTGACGGAGGGCAGGTCGCGGGTCGCGGCCAGCGCGGCGCGGCGGCGCTCGCGCTCGGCGATGGTCTGGATGAAGGTCTGCTTGATGGACTCGCCGGGCCGCGCGAAGACCTGCCCGTTCTGCCCGTCCACCAGCACCGTGTCGCCCGGCATGATCCGGGTCATGGCGGTGGTGCAGCGCCCGACGGTGGGCAGCCCCAGGGCGCGCGCCACGATGGCGACATGGGAGGTGCGGCTGCCCTCC
Organism: Limibacillus sp.; assembly: GCA_037379885.1. Classification (NCBI taxonomy): domain Bacteria; kingdom Pseudomonadati; phylum Pseudomonadota; class Alphaproteobacteria; order Rhodospirillales; family Rhodovibrionaceae; genus Limibacillus; species Limibacillus sp. The sequence continues at coordinate 14,917 of JARRJC010000027.1, read as the reverse complement.
TCCAGCACCAGCGCGCGCAGGCGGTTCCTGTCATAGTCCAGCAGTTCCGCCGGTCCCATGGTGCGGGCCACGATCACCGCTTCCTCCGGCAGGTTCTGGGCCGAGCCCTGCACGCCGGAGAGGTGCTGCAACAGGCGGTAGGCGAGGTCTTCCAGGTCGGCCAGCCGCTCGCGCAGGTAGGGATCGCGGACCTTGGCCATCTTCTGGCGTGTTTCGTTCTTGATCCGCTCCACCGCCGCCTCGGCGGACAGGCCGCCCTGGATCTGATCGCGGATCCGCTCCATCCAGCCGCGGTCGTGGGCGAACATGCGGTAGCTCTCCAGCACCTCGCCCTCCTCGTCGTCGAGGCTGGCGTCGACCCGGTCGACGAGGCGGTCGACGGCGAGACGCATCTCCTCCACCGCGCGGTTCAGGCGCTCGATCTCGGCGTCCGGGTCCTCGGCCACCACCTGGTCGATCACGATGCCCCACTGGTGCAGCACGGCGCGGCCCATGGCGAAGCCTTCGTTCAACACCATGCCGGACAGCCGCGCGGGCAGAAGCGATGCGCCCTCGACGCTGCGGCCTTCCTCCTGGCTGATGATCTCACCGCTGCCGAAGAGCTCGGCCAGCACCATGGCCACGGTCTCCAGCGCCTCGATCTCCTCTTCGCCGTAGTGGCGGCGCGTGCGGTTCTGCACGACCAGCACGCCCAGCACGCGCGCGCCGCGCTGGATCGGCACGCCGCAAAAGGAGTGATAGAGCTCCTCGCCGGTCTCCGGGCGGTAGGCGAAGTTCGGATGGTTCTGCGCGTCGGAGAGCGCGAGCGGCCCGGCCTTCAGCGCGATCTGGCCGACCAGGCCCTCACCCAGGCGCAGACGGGTGTTGTGCACGGCCTCGGGCCGCAGCCCCTGCGTTGCGAAGAGCTCCAGGACCTCGCCCGCCCGCATGGCGTAGATCGAGCAGACCTCGGCCACCAAGTTGCTGGCGATCAAGGTCACCACGCGGTCCAGGCGCGACTGTACCGGACCGCCGGACTTCATCGCGTCCCGCAGCAGGCGCAGCAGTCGTCGCGAGCCCGCCCAGTCTATCTGCTGTGGGGCGGCCCGTGGTGTCTCCGGCGGAGTCATCTTTATCTATCTAGGCCGCGTCCAGTCCGTATGCAGTATGCAGGCTTCGAAGCGCCAGCTCGGTGTACTCCTCGGAGATCAGGACGGAGACCTTGATCTCGGAGGTGGAGATGACCTGGATGTTGATCCCCTTGTCGGCCAGGGCCTTGAACATGCGCTGGGCGACGCCGGCGTGGCTGCGCATCCCGACCCCGATGACCGAGACCTTCACCACGTCCTTGTCGGCGCGCAGTTCCTTGTAGCCGATCGCTTCCTCCTGCCCCTTCAGCACGTCGACCGCGCGGTTGAAGTCCGCCTTGGTGACCGTGAAGGTCAGGTCGGTCGCAGCCCCGGTGGCCGAGACGTTCTGGACGATCATGTCCACGTTGATCTGGGCGTCGGTGAGCGGGCCGAAGATCGAGGCCGCCACGCCCGGCTTGTCGGGCACCTCGCGCAGGGTGATCTTGGCCTCGTCCCGGCTGTAGGCGATGCCGCTTACGATTTCCTGTTCCACGATCTCTTCCTCGTCAACAACCAGGGTTCCAGGGCGGTCTTCGAAGCTGGAGAGGACCTGGAGGCGCACCCCCTCCTTCATGGCCAGTTCCACGGAGCGGGTCTGAAGGACCTTCGCCCCCTGGGAAGCCATTTCCAGCATCTCTTCGTAGGTGATCTTATCGAGCTTGCGCGCCTTCGCAACGATGCGCGGGTCGCTGGTGTAGACCCCGTCGACATCGGTGTAGATGTCGCAGCGATCGGCCTTCAGCGCGGCGGCCAGACCCACGGCGGAGGTGTCGGACCCGCCGCGACCCAAGGTCGTGATGCGGCCCTGGGAGTCGATCCCCTGGAAGCCCGCCACCACCGCCACCTGCCCCTCGCCGAAGCGGCGGATCATATCGCCGGTGTCGATGGCCTGGATGCGGGCCGAGCCGTGCGCGTCGGAGGTGCGCAGCGGCAACTGCCAGCCGAGCCAGGAGCGCGCCGCCACGCCCATCGACTGCAGGACGATGGAAAGCAGTCCGACGGTCACCTGCTCGCCGGAGGAGACCACAACGTCGTATTCGCGCAGGTCGTAGAGGCTGGAGGCCTCCTCGCAGAGCCCGACCAGACGGTTGGTCTCCCCGGACATGGCGGAGACCACCACGGCAACCTCGTTGCCGTCCTCGACCTCGCGCTTGACGCGATGGGCGACGTTACGGATGCGCTCTATCGTGCCCACCGATGTACCGCCGAATTTCATGACGATGCGCGCCATGGCTCTTCCCGTCCCTGATGCCGGTCCTGTGGCTTGAAGTTGTCCGGCTTTGCCGGGAATTGCGAGCTGCGGGAGTTGCCGCGCGACGCGTGGCTATCCATACTCAATGCGGGCCCGAAAATGCAAGTCTGGCCAACGGCAAAAGCCCTGTTCTGAAAGAGAAAGGCCGCGATTTTGACCCGCAGCGCTAAAAAAGCAGCAGCCGACGGCAGAAAAAGCAGCGTCGACGCCTTGGAGATCGAGAAGTTCGCGCAGCAGGCCGAGCAGTGGTGGGACCCGGAGGGCAACTTCCGCCCGCTGCACCGCCTGAACCCTGCGCGCCTCACTTTCATCCGCGACCGCTTGAGCGCGCACTACGGGCTTTCCGGCGGGGTAAAGCCGTTGAAGGGACTGAAGCTGCTGGACGTGGGCTGCGGCGGCGGGCTGCTGGCCGAGCCGCTGGCGCGCATGGGCGCGGAGGTCACCGCCATCGACGCCGCCGAGGAATCCGTCGCCGCCGCCAAGCTGCACGCAGAGGCCATGGGTCTTGCCATCGACTACCACGCCATCACCGCTGAAGAGCTGCTGGAGGAAGGCGCCGCCTTCGACGCGGTGCTGTCGCTGGAGGTGGTGGAGCATGTGGCGGACGTGCCGGGCTTTCTGGAGACCCTCTGCGGCCTGGTGAAGCCGGGCGGCGCGCTGATCCTCTCGACCCTCAACCGCACGCCCAAGTCCTTCGCCATGGCGATCGTCGGGGCGGAATATCTGCTGCGCTGGGTGCCGCGCGGGACGCACGACTGGCGGCGCTTCCTGAAGCCCTCGGAACTGGCGCGCAGCCTGCGCACCCGGGGCTTCGAGACGCGCGCGCTATCGGGTCTGGTCTACAACCCGCTCACCGACACATGGCGCACCGACGACCGGGACCTGGACGTCAACTATCTGATGATGGCGGTGCGGGAGGACTAGTTGTCCTTCTCGACCCAGGGGATCTTGGCGAAGGGAACGCCTTCCTCGGCGAGCGCCCTCGCCTCGTCGTCGTCGGCCTCGCCGTAGATGTTGCGCTTGTCGGCCTCGCCGTAGTGCATCTTGCGGGCTTCCTCGGCGAATTCCTTGCCCACGTAGTCGGAGCTTTCCTCGACGGCCTTGCGGACTTCCTTCAGGGCGGCGCGGACCCGCGCGCGCTCTTCAGCGGCGCTCATGCGCTTTTCCTCACCCACCTTGCGGGAAAGCGAGGGCGCCATCAGCGCCTTTTCGATCTGGGTGGAGCCGCACTCGGGGCAAGAGACCTCGCCGGCCGCCTTCAGCGTGTCGAACGCGGCCGAAGAGGCGAACCAAGCCTCGAACAAATGCTCTTTTTCACAAGTCAGGTCATAGGAAATCATGGCAATTTCCGCCGCGAACGCTCAATTATTCCTGCCGAAGCAGTCTGATATAGAAATGGGCGGGGACAACCGCCAAGACAAGATAGGGTGCGAAATGACCGGAAAGAGCGATCACGCGGCGCGCCCCGCCGCCTCGCCCTGGGTGCAGCGCTTTGCGCATCTCCTGCCAGCGGGAGAGCCCGTTCTGGACCTGGCCTGCGGGTCCGGGCGCCATACCGCCTATCTGCGCGAACTGGGCTATGAGGTGACGGCGCTCGACCGCGACCTGTCGCGCCTGGGCGACCTGGCGAAGGATCCCGGCGTGGAACTGGTCCAATCCGATCTGGAGGACGGCAGCCCCTTCGCCATGGCCGGGCGGCGTTTCGGCGGCGTGATCGTCACCAACTACCTCTACCGCCCGCTCTTCCCATCGCTGGTCGAGGTTCTGATGCCCGGCGGCCTGCTGCTCTACGAAACCTTCGCCCGTGGGCATGAGCGCTATGGCAAGCCGAGCAATCCCAACTGGCTCTTGAACCAGGGCGAACTGCTCGAGCGGGCGCGCTTCGAGCGCATCCAGGTCCTGGCCTTTGAGGATTTGGAGTTCACCGACCCCGAACCGGCCTGCAAGCAGCGCATCGCCGGGCGCAAGATCGGCTAGGCCGGACGCTACTCCCCGGCTTCGCGGCGTCGCTTCAGTTCGAAGGGACGGTCGTTCTCCAGCGACGGCACCGTGCTTCGGGCCTTGGCGACCAGGGCGGGGTCGATCTCCGCCAGCACCACGCCGGTCTCCGTCCCGCCGTCGGCCAGCACCTCGCCCCAGGGCGCCACCACCAGGGAATGACCGTAGGTGCGCCGCTTGTTGGTGTGCTCGCCGGTCTGGGCGGCGGCGAAGATGAAACAGCCGGTCTCAATGGCGCGGGCGCGCTGGAGCACATGCCAGTGCGCCTTGCCCGTCATCTCGGTGAAGGCGGCGGAGGTGGTGATGAAGGAAGCCCCGGCCTTGGCGAGCGCCCGGTAGAGGTAGGGAAAGCGGATGTCGTAGCAGATGGTGATGCCGAGCCTGCCCCAGGGCAGATCGGCGAGGACCGCCTCCTCGCCCGGCCGGAAGGTGGCCGACTCGCGGTAGGTCTGGCCGTCCGGCACCTCGACGTCGAACATATGGACCTTGTCGTAGCGCGCGGCGATCCCGCCGTCCGGCCCGAACAGGAAGGAGCGGTTGGCCGCCTTGTCGCCGCCGAGCCCGATGGTCATGGACCCGATGGAAAGCCAGACGCCCAGTTCGCGGGCCAGTTCCGAGAAGGCCGAGACGCCGGGGTGCTTTTCCTCCGGGTAGGCGCGCGCCATCTGCTTTTCGCGCACCGTCTCGATCATGGTGGTGTTCTCCGGCGTCACGATCAGCTTCGCGCCGCCGGCCGCGGCCTCGCGGATGAAGGCCGAGGCGCTTTCGATGTTGGGTTCGATCTCCGGCCCGGAGTTCATCTGCACCAGGCCGACTGTAAAGGGGCTGCTCATGCGCCCTGCCCCAGCAGCGGATCGAGCTTACCGTCGCGGTCCAGCGCGAAGAGCTCGTCGCAGCCGCCGATATGCTCGCCATCGATGAAGATCTGCGGCACGGAGGTACGCCCGCCCGCCCGCTCGGTCATCTCCTTGCGCTTTTCGGGGTCGGTGAAGACGTCCAAGTCCTCATAGTCGACGCCCTTGGCCTTCAAGAGGCTCTTGGCGCGGGCGCAGTAGCCGCAGAGAAAGCTGGAATAGACTTCGATCTTCGCCATGCAGGGGACCCTCTTCAATCCTGGCGCGGTTCGGTTCACTCCCCCTTATTTAGGAACCAGCTCCGCATTTGTCACCTCACCACCCTGGCAAGCACCAGGACGTCCACGCCGCCGGCCCCGGCGCGCAGAAGCGTGCGGGTGCAGGCTTCCAGGGTGGCGCCGGTGGTGAAGACGTCGTCGATCAGAAGCACGCGCCGCCCCTGTATGGCGCTGGCGCGCTTTGGATTGACGCGAAACGCGCCCGCGACGTTGCGCTGACGCTGGCTCCGGCTCTTGCGGCCCTGGGATGCTGTCGCGCGGCGGCGCTGCAGGAGGTCCGGGACGCAAGGAAGCCCACTGCGGCGCGCCAGGCCCTGGGACAGCAGGGCGGCCTGATTGTAGCGCCGCGCCAGCAGGCGGCGCCAATGAAGCGGCACGGGAACCAATATGTCGGCCTCCTCCAGAAGCTCCGCACCGGCCAGCCCGAGCCAACCGGCGAAGAGCCGGGCGCTCTCCGTCCGGTCGGCGTGCTTGAAACGCAGGATCAGGCGCCGGCTGCCCTCGTCATAGCGCAGCGCCGCGCGGCCGCGCCGGTAGGGTGGCGGGCGGCGCAGGCATTCCCCGCAGAGCGCGCCCGGCTCCGCCTCCAGCTCGAAGGGCAAGCCGCAGTGGGCGCAGTGGGGCCGTGAGATGAAACTGAGCTGCGACCAGCAGTCCAGGCAGAGCGAGACCGAGGCCAGCGTCTCCTTGCTGCACCCGAGGCAACGCGGCGGCAGCAGAGAGTCCAGCAGGCCGCGCCCGAAAGAGACGGCAAGCCTCTTGCCAAACCGGCCTAAGGATCCAGTCTCCCGGATCGTCATACCCTTTTCGGCCCCCACGTTAGACTTCCGCGCTCTTCCGCGCGCCGCTTGGCGCGGCATTGGCGCTTTCCCGCGCGGGGGGCAGTTTGGCATAGTCGCCCCCATGACCGGTAACCCTTCCGTCTTCGACCGCCGTCTCCTTCGGCTGCGCCGCGAGCGCGCGGCGGGAAAGCTGGACCACTACGGCTTTCTCTTCGAGGAGGCGGGCGAGCGGCTGCTGGACCGCCTGGACGATATCCGCAGAGGCTTTCCCGACGCTCTCGATCTGGGCGCGCGTGACGGCACGCTGGGCCGCCTGCTGAGAGGGCGCGGCGGGATCGAACGGCTGGTGCAGTGCGAACTCTCCGAGGGGATGGCGCGCCGCGCGTCCGCGACCGGCGCAAGCCTGGTGGCCGACGAGGAGTTCCTGCCCTTCGCCCCGGCCTCCTTCGATCTGGTCATGAGCCTCTTCTCGCTGCACTGGGTCAACGACCTCCCGGGCGCTCTGTTGCAGGCGCGCCAGGCCCTGAAGCCAGATGGTCTCTTTCTGGCCAGCCTCTTGGGCGGGGAGACGCTCTGGGAGTTGCGCGACGCCCTGATGGAAGCGGAGATGGAAGTCGAGGGCGGCGTCAGCCCGCGGCTCTCCCCGGTGCTGGATCTGGCCGACGCCGCCGGGCTGCTGCAACGCGCGGGCTTCGCCCTGCCGGTCGCCGACCAGGAGACGCTGGTGGTGGATTACCCCAACGCCCTGAAGCTTCTGGACGACCTGCGCGGCATGGGGGAAAGCAATGCGAACCTCCAGCAGCGCAAGGGCTTCACCCGGCGGGCCACGCTGCTGCGCGCCGCCGAAATCTATCAGGACCGCTTCCAGCGGGCCGACGGGCGCATTCCCGCGAGCTTCCAGATCTTCACCCTGACCGCCTGGGCGCCCGACGAGGCGCAGCCCAAGCCGCTGCGCCCCGGCAGCGCCTCTCAGCGGCTCGCAGATGCGTTGGACAGCGAGGAGCAGTCCGCCGGGGACAAGGCCGCGCCGAAGGAGCCGGAGGGCGGGAGGTGATGGAGATCGTGACCCGCCGCCTCAAGGGACGGCCCCTCTGCCAGTCCGACTTCGCCGACCTGCGCAGGCTGCACAGCGACCCGGAAGCCATGAAGACGCTGACAGCCAGCGGCAAGCCCCAGCCCGAAGCTTTTTCCCATGGGTTCATCAAGCGGGTGGAAGCCACGTGGGAGAGCTCCGGCTTCGGCGTCTGGACGTTCCGGACGCCGGAGGAAGGGCTCTTCGTCGGTTACTGCGGACTGCGGCCCTATCTCGTCTACGGCGAGCCGGAGACCGAGTTGCTCTACGGCCTCCTGCCGGACTTCTGGGGTCAGGGGCACGCGAGCGAGATGGCGGCGGCGGCGCTGGAGGTGGCCTTCGGGCGGTTGGCGCGGAAATCTGTGGTGGCCTTCACGCTCCACCGCAACGCCGCCTCGCGCCGGGTCATGGAGAAGAACGGCATGACCTATGAGAAGGACATCATCCACGCAGGCCTGCCCCACGTGCTCTACCGGCGCTGCGCCTAAAGCAGGTCGCAGAGCAGCGCCACCAGGGGCTCGTCGGCGGGCGGCATGGGATAATCGCCCAGGCGCGCGGGCCTGACCCAGGCCAGCTTCTGACCCTCCCGTGGGCTGGGGTCGCCCTGCCAGGTGCGGCAGGCGAAGAGCGGCATCAGGAGGTGAAAGTCCTGGTAGCTGTGCGAGGCGCAGCCGATGGCGGCCAGGCAGGAAGAGCGCGTGTCCACGCCCAGCTCTTCCTTCAGCTCCCGGATCACCGCGGCCTCCGGCGTCTCCCCGGCCAGCAGTTTGCCGCCGGGAAACTCCCAGAGACCGGCCATGGATTTGCCCTCGGGCCGCTGGGCGAGGAGGACGCGTCCGTCGATGTCGATGAGGGCGGCGGCGGAGACCAAAAGCAGCGGCTTGCCTTCAGCGCCGCGCGTCTCGGCCTGCCAACAGCCGCTGTCGCTTTCCCGGGTCACTGCGGCGCGCTCCGGGCCTAGCTGCGGTAGTCGGCGTTGATGTCGATGTAGCGGTGCGTCAGGTCGCAGGTCCAGACCGTCGCCTTGCCGCGCCCGATCCCGACATCGACCTCGATCACGATGTCGCGGCCCTTCATGTGGGCGGCGACCGGCGTCTCGTCGAAATCGGGAACCCGCTCGCCGTTGCGCGCGAGTTCGATGCCGCCCATGGAGATGGAAAGGCGGTCGCGGCTCGCCTTCTCCCCCGACTTGCCGACCGCCATGACGATGCGGCCCCAGTTGGCGTCCTCTCCCGCGATCGCCGTCTTGACCAGCGGCGAGTTCGCGATGGACAGGCCGATGCGCTTGGCCGCACGCGCGGAGGCGGCCCCCGTGACGGTGACGGTGATCAGCTTCTCGGCGCCCTCGCCGTCCTTGACCACCTGAAGCGCCAGATCGAGCAGCAGTGCGTCAAGCGCCTTCTTGAAAGGCTTCAGCCGCTTGTCGGCGCGATCCTTGATCTTCTTGTGTCCGGCAGCGCCGGTCGCCGCCAGCAGCAGCGTATCGCTGGTCGAGGTGTCGCCGTCCACGGTGATGGCGTTGAAGGAGCGCTCGCAGCCCTTGGAAAGAAGGCCCTGAAGCACGGCGGGCGCGATGTTGGCGTCCGTCACCACGAAGGAGAGCATGGTCGCCATGTCCGGGGCGATCATGCCTGAGCCCTTGGCGATGCCGTTGATGGCCACCCTCCGCCCATCGATCTCCAGCGTCCGGTTGGCGCCCTTGGGGTAGGTGTCGGTGGTCATGATCGCCTTGGCGGCGCTTTCCCAGGCGTCGGCCTGCTGTCCCTTGTGCAGGCCCTCCAGGGAGGCGGCGATCTTGTCCGCGGGCAGCGGCTCGCCGATCACCCCGGTCGAGGCGAGGAAGGTCTCACCCTTCTTGCAGCCCAGCGTGGCGGCGAGCGCCTCGGCGCAGACCGTCACCGCCTTCTCCCCTACCGAACCGGTGAAGGCGTTGGCGTTGCCTGCGTTGATCAGGATGGCCCGCGCGCGGCCCTTCTTCAGGTTCTTGCGGCACCAATCCACCGGAGCCGAGGCGGTCAGCGACCGGGTCAGAACGCCTGCGATGGCCGCGCCCTCGGGGAACTCGAAGAGGCAGACGTCGGTGCGGCCCTTGTACTTGATGCCCGCCGAGCCGGTCGCGATGGTCACGCCCTCGATCGGCGGCAGGGTCGGAAAGGCCTCGGGCGCAAGAGGGGAAACCGGCATTGCCATAGCTGAACTCGTCCTGAAAGGAGGGAACCGGACCCCGCGGCGCGGGGTCCGGACCCGGAGCCCTTAATTCTGCGTCATGGCGCCATCGGGGTCACGCAGGTTTTCCACCCCGGCGGCGGCGCGCAGCTCCGTCAGCATCTCCTGGACCGCCTGGGTCTGAAGCTCGGCCACGAGCTGCTCGCGAACCTCGTCCAGCGGCGGCTGCGCGCCCTCGCGCGTTTCCTCCACGAGGATCACATGCCAGCCGAACTGGGTCTGGACCGGCTCGGCCGAATAGCTGCCGGGCTCCAGCGCGAAGGCCGCGTCGGAGAAGTCGGCGACCATCATGTCGGCCGTGAAGAAGCCGAGGTCGCCGCCGTTGGCTCCGCTCGGGCCGGTCGACCGCTCCTTGGCCAGTTCAGCGAAGTCGGCGCCGCCGTCGAGCGCTTCGATCACGGCTTTGGCGTCTTCCTCGTTCTCCAGCAGGATGTGACGCGCCTTGATCTCCTGCTTGGGGGGATTTTCCTCCAGGAAGGTCTCATAGCGCGCGGCCACGGCCTCGTCGGTCGCGACCTCCTCGATCTTCTGCTCCAGGTAGTAGTCGCGCAGCACGGCCTTGCGGGCGTTCTCCAGCCGCTCCTGCACGACCGGCTCGTCGTCCAGTCCAGCGGCGAGCGCGGCCTGGGTCACCAGTTCCAGATCGATCAGGCGCTGCACCAGGAACGGATAGACCTGGCTCAGGTTCTGGACGTACTGGGGCCCCAGCTCCTGGGCGGCCTGCAACACCTCGGCATGGGTGATCTCCTTCTCGCCGACGCGGCCCACCACCGTGTCCGCGTTCAGGGTCTCGACCGGGGGCAGCGCACCAGAGGCGTCGTCGCCAGAGGCGGCCTCCTCAGCGGGGGCCTCCTCAGCGGGGGCCTCGCTCGCCGGTTCACCGGCTTCGGTGTTCTCCCCGGCGCTTTCGGCGCCTTCGCTGCCGCTGTCCTGTGCGAGCGCCGTGTTGAAGGCGGCGCCGGCCAGGAGAAGCGCGGAGGCGAGGAGAAGCGCGGAGGCCAGAAGGCCCCAGCGCAGGAAGCCGGCGGGGAGCGCAGCGGCGGCGGTCTTGGAATCATTGCGCATGGAATTTCCTTAAGCTTTGAGCGTCACGTTGTTGTTATGAGCACGGCTGTGAATCCCAGGGACGCCGGGATGGGCGCGCTCTTCATTCGGCGCGCATCATGCAGAGCGGGCCGCCCCACGGCAAGCCTTGCCTTGGAATCGTCATATCCGGGAGGAGCCTTCGGCAATCCGGGCTTCTCGTTGACACTTAGGGGCGCTTTGCCTATGTCTCACTCGGGCGACGGGTCGGGGGCGGCCCTGGCGCCAGAGAAGCTTTTTTCCCCACGCCTCGAGAGGCCAATAGTATATGTTCGGCGCGCTCGCTAAGCGGTTGTTCGGAAGCGCAAACGACCGTCTCGTCAAAACCCTTCAGCCGATGGTCGACAAGATCAACGCTCTCGAACCTGAGTTCGAAGCGATGAGCGACGACGACCTGCGCGGCCAAACCGCGAAGTTCCGCGAGCGGCTGGATCAGGGCGAAAGCCTGGAAGACCTGCTGCCCGAAGCCTTCGCCACGGTGCGCGAAGCCTCCAAGCGGACCCTCGGCCTCAGGCACTTCGACGTGCAGCTTGTCGGCGGCATCGTCCTCCACCGCGGCATGATCTCCGAGATGAAGACCGGTGAGGGCAAGACCCTGGTGGCCACGCTTGCGGTCTATCTGAACGCCCTCTCGGGCAAGGGCGTGCACGTGGTCACGGTCAACGACTACCTGGCCCGCCGCGACTCCGAGTGGATGGGCGAGATCTATAAGTTCCTCGACCTTTCGGTCGGCTGCATCGTGCCCGGCCTCGATTCCATGCAGCGCAAGGTCGCCTATGCCTGCGACGTGACCTATGGCACCAACAACGAGTTCGGGTTCGACTACCTGCGCGACAACATGAAGTTCCGGCTGGAGGACATGGCCCAGCGCGAGTTCAACTTCGCCATCGTCGACGAGGTGGACTCGATCTTGGTGGACGAGGCGCGCACCCCGCTGATCATCTCCGGACCCGCCGAGGACTCCTCGGAACTATACAAGCGCGCGAACACCCTGATCCCGCAGCTCGACCCGGAAAAGGATTACGAGAAGGACGAGAAGGCCCGCTCGGTGACCTTCACCGAGGAAGGCCAGGAGCGCATGGAGCAGCTGCTTCGCGACGCCGGCCTGATCGAGGAGGGCACGCTCTTCGACATCGAGAACATCTCCCTGCTGCACCACGCCAATCAGGCGCTGCGCGCCCACACGCTGTTCCAGCGCGACAAGGACTACATCGTCAAGGACGACAAGGTCGTGATCATCGACGAGTTCACCGGTCGCATGATGGAGGGCCGCCGCTATTCCGAGGGCCTGCACCAGGCCCTGGAAGCCAAGGAAGGCGCCACCATCCAGCAGGAGAACCAGACGCTCGCCTCGATCACCTTCCAGAACTACTTCCGCCTCTACCCGAAACTGGCGGGCATGACCGGCACGGCCATGACCGAGGCGGACGAGTTCCATCAGATCTACAAGCTGGAAGTGGTGGAGATTCCGACCAACGAACCGATCATGCGCAAGGACTACGACGACGAGGTCTACCGCACGACGCGCGAGAAGTACGACGCCATCGTCGATCTGATCAAGGAGTGCCAGGAGCGCAAGCAGCCGGTTCTGGTCGGCACGGTCTCCATCGAGAAATCCGAGATGCTGTCGGAGAGCCTGAAGAAGGCCAAGATCAAGCACAATGTGCTGAACGCCCGCTACCACGAGCAGGAAGCCCAGATCATCGCCCAGGCCGGCGTTCCCGGGGCCGTCACGATCGCGACCAACATGGCCGGACGCGGCACCGACATCCAGCTGGGCGGCAACTACGACATGCGCTTCGCCCAGGAGGCCGAGAGCATCGAGGACGAGGACAAGCGCCGCGCGCAGGCCGAGAAGATCAAGCGGGAGATCGCCGAGCAAGCCGCCGTGGTGCGTGAAGCGGGCGGGCTCTACGTGATCGGCACCGAGCGCCATGAGAGCCGGCGCATCGACAACCAGCTGCGCGGACGCTCGGGCCGTCAGGGCGATCCCGGCGCCTCGAAATTCTTCCTGTCGCTGGAAGACGACCTGATGCGCATCTTCGGCTCCGACCGCATGGACGGCATGCTGCAAAAGCTGGGGCTGCAGGAAGGCGAGCCCATCGTCCACCCCTGGGTCAACAAGGCCCTGGAGAAGGCGCAGCAGAAGGTCGAGGCGCGCAACTTCGAGATTCGCAAGAACCTCCTGAAGTTCGACGACGTGATGAACGACCAGCGCAAGGTGGTCTTCGAGCAGCGCCGCGAATTCATGCAGTCCGACTCCGTGCAGGACATCGTGAGCGACATGCGCCACGAAGCCCTGGAGGACGCGGTCCACAACGCGATCCCCTCGGGCTCGCTGCCCGAGCAGTGGGACCTGGACGGCCTGCACGTCGAGGTGCGCCAGTTGACCGGACTGGACCTGCCGGTTGCCGACTGGGCCAAGGAGGAAGGCATCGCCGAGCCTGAGATCCTGGAGCGCCTGAAGAAGGCGAGCGATTCCCGCATGGCGGAAAAGGCGGCCAACTTCGGGCCGGAGATCATGCGGATGGCCGAGAAATCCATTCTGTTGCAGGTCATGGACCAGCAGTGGAAGGACCATCTGCTGTCGCTCGATCACCTGCGCCACGGCATCGGGCTGCGCGCCTTTGGTCAGCGCGATCCGCTGAACGAGTACAAGCGCGAGGCCTTCGACCTGTTCCACGCCATGCTGGCCGAGATGCGGGGCCGGGTGACCTCGGTCCTGAGCCACCTGGAGATCCGCCGCCCAGAGGAGCCCGAAAGCGTCGCTCCGCGCCCGCGCGAGCAGGTCATGCACGAGGGGCGTGAAGACCCCGCCCTCGCCGATGCCGGCCCGGCGGCCCAGCCCTCGCCCGCCCAGGCCTCGCAAGCCCAAACCCAGGGCGGCGCGACCGTCACCACGCGACAGGCCGCCGAGACCGTCGACCCGAACCGGCCGGAGACCTGGGGCCGCGTTTCGCGCAACGCCCCCTGTCCTTGCGGGTCGGGCAGCAAGTACAAGCACTGCCACGGCAAGCTCGACTAACCGGCTGTCGGATGGCGGGCGCCCCTGCTAAACTGGGGCATGAGCCTGGAAGCACCTCAGGAACCGCTTGAGCCGCTTGGCGCCGCCGGCGCAAGGCGCAAGGACCTGCGTCCATGGTACGAGCGGCCTTATGGACTGGCCGCGGTCCTGATGACCCTGCTGGTGGGCGCCATCACCTTCTTCCTGGCGGGCTATGTCGGCTGGCTGGCCTTTACCATGATCGGCGTCTTGGGCCTCATGATCTCCGCCCGGCTTCAGATCAACGACGGCGATGCCGTGCCCGACTACCACTACGGCTCGACGGGCGTCTATCTGATTTCCATGCAGCGCCGGGAGCGCGAGAAGCTGCCGCCCGAACTGCGTCACCACCACGCCCACGAGCAGCGCGAGCGCAACCGCCTGATCAAGGCGGTCAATGGCATCTGGATCGCCTACCTGCTGCTGGGACTGGTGATGTTCGCCCGGCAGAACGGCGCCTTCTAGGTAGTACTGTCAGAGGGAAGCTTCATCAGGAAAGGCCCTTCTGGCCCATGGCCAGGAACTTGTCGCGGCGGTGGGTCTTCAGCGCGGGTCCGTCGAGATCGCGCAGGTCTTCCAGCGCCCGCAGAATGGCGCCTCCGACCGTCTGGATGGCGCCCGCACGCTCTCGGTGAGCGCCACCCAAGGGTTCCGCCACGACGGCGTCGATCACGCCCAGCTTCTCCAGGTCCTGCGCTGTAAGGCGGAGCGCCTCGGCAGCCACCTTCGCTTCTTCACCAGACCGCCAGAGGATGGAGGCGCAGCCTTCGGGCGAGATGACCGAGTAGATGGAATGCTCCAGCATCAGAACCTTGTTGGCCGCGGCCAGCGCGATCGCTCCGCCGGAGCCGCCCTCTCCGATCACGACGGAGATCAGCGGCACTTTCAGCCCCAGACAGACCTCGATCGAACGGGCGATGGCCTCTGCCTGGCCGCGTTCCTCCGCGCCCAGGCCGGGATAGGCGCCGGCGGTATCGACGAAGGTGACCACGGGGAGGCCGAAATGATCGGCCATCTGCATCAGGCGCTGGGCCTTGCGGTATCCCTCCGGCCGGGCCATGCCGAAGTTGCGTTTCACGCGGCTAGCGGTGTCGCCGCCCTTCTCGGTGCCGATCACCATGACCGAGTGCCCGCGCAAGCGCCCCAGACCGCCTACAATGGCGGCGTCCTCGCCATAGAGCCGGTCGCCCGCGAGCGGCACGAAGTCCTCGATCAATTCC
>JARRJC010000026.1 GCA_037379885.1 Limibacillus sp. | reverse complement strand
GTGACGATCACGATGGTGTAGTTTTCGCGCAGTTCGTCGATCAGTTCCTCGACCTTGGCGGTCGCGATGGGGTCGAGCGCCGAGCAGGGCTCGTCCATCAGGATCACCTCCGGGCTGACCGCGATCGCGCGGGCGATGCAAAGACGCTGCTGCTGGCCGCCGGAAAGACCGGTGCCCGGCGCCTCCATCCGGTCCTTGACCTCTTCCCAAAGCCCCGCGCGGCGCAGGGAGCGCTCGACGATCTCGTCCAGCTCGCTCTTGGAATGGCCGATGCCGTGGATGCGCGGGCCGTAGGCGATGTTGTCGTAGATCGACTTGGGGAAGGGGTTGGGCTTCTGGAACACCATGCCGACCCGCGCGCGCAGCTGCACGACGTCCAGGCGCGGGTTGTAGATGTCCTCGCCGTCCAGCGTGATCTTGCCGGTCACGCGGCAGATGTCGATCACGTCGTTCATGCGGTTGAGACAGCGCAGGAAGGTCGACTTGCCGCAGCCCGAGGGCCCGATCAGCGCGGTCACCTCGTTGGGCATGATGTCGAGGTCGACGTCCATCAGCGCCTGCTTGTCGCCATAGTGCACATTGACCTTGTCGCCGACGATCTTGGGCTGACGGGCGCCGGCCGCGCGTGCGGCGGGGGCGCCGCTCTCAAGGGTCTCTACGTTGCTCATAAGCTCATCTCCTACCAGCGGCGCTCGAAGCGCTTGCGCAGCACCACGGCAATTGCGTTCATGAGGATCAGGAAGCCCAGCAGCACCATGATGGCCGCCGAGGTCTTGGCGACGAAGGCGCGCTCCGGACTGTCGGCCCAGAGGTAGACCTGCACCGGCAGCACGGTCGCCGGGTCGGTGATCCCGCCGGGCACGTCGACGATGAAGGCCACCATGCCGATCATCAGAAGCGGCGCGGTTTCGCCCAGCGCCTGGGCCATGCCGATGATGGTGCCGGTCAGGATGCCCGGCATGGCGAGCGGCACGACATGGTGCGTCACCACCTGAAGCTTGGACGCGCCGACGCCCAGGGCCGCCTCGCGGATCGAGGGCGGCACCGCCTTCAGCGCGGCGCGCGAGGCGATGATGATGGTCGGCAGTGTCATGAGCGCGAGCACCATGCCGCCGACCAAGGGCGCCGAGCGCGGCAGGCCGAAGAAGTTCAGGAAGACCGCCAGGCCCAGAAGGCCGAAGACGATCGAGGGCACGGCTGCGAGGTTGTTGATGTTGACCTCGATGAAGTCCGTCAGCTTGTTCTTAGGCGCGAACTCTTCGAGGTAGGTCGCCGTCAGCACGCCCACGGGAAAGGACAGCGCCAGCGTTACGATCAGGGTGAAGAAGGACCCCATGACCGCGCCCCAGATGCCCGCCTGCTCCGGCTCGCGGCTGTCGCCGGTGGTGAAGAAGTCAACGTCGAACCGCACATCAAGCCGGTCTTCGGCTTCGAGCTGGTCGATCCAGGCGATCTCCTGGTCCTTCACGCGGCGATCCTCCTCGGGCACGTCGCGGGAAATCTGGCCTTTGACGAAGGTGTCCACGTCGTCGGAGGTCTTGACCCAGACCCGCTCGGTGCTGCCGATGATCGCCGGGTCGCTCATGGCTCTTTCGCGCAACTCCAGCGGCGCGCCGGAGCTGACCATGCCGAGGAGGGCCCGGCGCTCGGAGCGGCCCGTGGCGTCCGGGAAGATCTTTTGAAGCGACTCGCGCACCAGGGTGCGGTAGTTGGCCTGGCCGATCACCTCGGGGTCGCCGGTGTTCTCCGGGTCGAGCAGCTCCTGCGAGTAGGTCACGTCGATAGCGACATGGGTCGCCCAGAAGGCCGGCAGCCCGCGCGCCACGATGGTCACCAGCAAGAGCCCCAGCATGCCGATGGCGAGGCCGACGGCCAGCATCCCGTAGAACCTGAAACGCCGCTCGGCTGCGTAGCGCTGGGCGATGCGTCTTGAGTTCAACGCCGGGTGGGCGCTCTGCGTGGATTTCGTTTCAACAGCCATGTCAGTCATACTTTTCCCTGTATTTCCGCACGACCCGCAAGGCCACGATGTTGAGCATCAAGGTGACGACGAACAGCACCAGCCCCAGCGCGAAGGCGGCCAGCGTCTTGGCGCTGTCGAACTCCTGGTCGCCGGTCAAGAGGGTGACGATCTGAACGGTCACGGTGGTCACCGCTTCCAGCGGGTTCACCGTCAGGTTCGCGGCCAGACCGGCCGCCATCACCACGATCATGGTCTCGCCAATGGCGCGGCTGACCGCCAGCAGGACCGATCCCACGATGCCCGGCAGGGCGGCGGGCACGATCACCTGCTTGATGGTCTCCGACTGCGTGGCGCCGAGGGCGTAGGCCCCGTCGCGCAGGCTCTGCGGCACGGCGTTCATGACATCGTCGGACAGCGAGGAGACGAAGGGGATGATCATGATGCCCATGACCACGCCCGCCGCCAGCGCGGACTCAGAGGAGACGTCGAGGCCGATGCCCTCGCCCATGCCCCGGAAGAAGGGGGCGACGGTCAGCGCGGCGAAGAAGCCGTAGACCACGGTCGGCACACCGGCCAGCACCTCCAGGATCGGCTTGGCGGTGGCGCGCACCTTGGGTCCCGCGTACTCCGACATGTAGATCGCCGAGAACAGCCCGATCGGCACCGCCACGCACATGGCGATGACGGTGATGACCGCCGTGCCGAGAAAGATGGGAACCGCGCCAAAGGCGCCGGAGGAGCCGACCTGATCGGCGCGCAGGGCCGTCTGCGGGCTCCAGGAGAGACCGAAGAGGAACTCGCTGAACGGCACCTTCTGGAAAAAGCGGATGGATTCGAACAACAGCGAGAGGACGATGCCCGCCGTGGTCAGGATCGCGATCAGGGAGGCGATCATCATGATCACGCTGACGAAGCGCTCGACCGTGTTGCGCGCCCGCAAGGTGGGCGTGATCCGGGTGCGCGCGAAGCCGAGCCCCAGGATGGCCAGGGCGATGCCCACCACCGTCATGGCGATCTGGCTGATCTGCTCCATGCCCTGATAGGCCTCGGCGGCACGCAGCATCTCTGGCGTCGGCTCGCCGCTCACGATGTTGCCAGTCGCCAGATTGACGATGTTGGAGACCATGAGCCGCAACTCGGAGGAGGTCAGGCTCTGGAGTGTCTGAGGGTCCAGTTCTCCGCGCAACGCCCATTCCGCCAGCATGGGCTTGGCGAGCAGCCAGCCCGCCACCAGCAAGAGGGCGGGCACGCCGCACCAGAGCGCGACATAGCTGCCGTAGTAGCTGGGCAGGGAATGCAGCTTCTGCGCTTCTCCGCCGACGGTCGCCACAGCGCGGCTGCGGCCCATCGAATAGCCCACGACCGCCAGGATCAGGATCAGGGCAACGAGAAGGTAGCTAGACATCAAGACCCCACAGGTGCTTGCCGGCTTTCGGCGCGGCCGTTATCCGACCGTCAGGTGCGTTAAAGAAGCTAAGAGAGAAGGAATCAAAGAAAATCTGCGCGTCCTGTCGGAGAACCGGCGGCCGCTTCTGGCGGCCGCCGGCGTCTCGCGGTCTTGCTTGAAGGCTTAGAGGCCTTCGAAGGTCATCAGACCCTGAGCCTGCTCAGCCATGGCCGAACGCTGGGCCTCGGGCAGCGGGATCAGGCCCTTCTCGGGCAGGTAACCGTCCGGACCCCAGGCGCGGTCGGAGGTGAACTCCACCACGTACTCCTTCAGGCCGGGGATCACGCCCACGTGCTCTTTCTTGACGTAGAAGTAGAGCGAGCGGGACACGCCGTACTTGCCGTCGGCGATATTGTCGAAGGTCGGCTCGACGCCGCCGATGGTGGAACCCTGGATCTTGTCGGCGTTCTGATCGAGGAAGGAGAAACCGAAGATGCCCAGGGCATCGGCGTTGGCTTCCAGCTTCTGGACGATCAGATTGTCGTTCTCGCCAGCCTCGATGAAGCGGCCGTCTTCGCGCATGGCGGAGCAGGCCTCGTCCTTGGCGTCACCCTCAAGAGCTTCGACGGTCGGGAAGGACTCGCAGGCCTCTTCCATGACCAGCTCGACGAAGGCGTCGCGGGTACCGGAGGTCGGCGGCGGGCCGAGCACTTCGATCTCACGCGCCGGCAGGTTCGAGTCGATCTCGTTCCACATGGTGTAGGGGTTGTCCACCATCTTGCCGTCCATCGGAACCTGCTTGGCGAGAGCGAGGTAGATGTCCTCTTTGGTCAGCTCGTAGGCGGGAGCGGCCTTGGAATTGGCCAGGACGATGCCGTCGAAGCCGACCTTCACCTCGGTGATGGTGATGCCGTTCTTGCCGCAGGTCTCCACCTCGGAGGCCTTGATGCGGCGCGACGCGTTGGTGATGTCGGGATGCTCCTCACCGACACCCGCGCAGAACAGCTTCAGACCTCCGCCGGAGCCGGTCGACTCAACGACGGGGGTGGGGAAGCTGGAAGTCTTGCCGAAGTTCTCGGCAACCGCGGTGGCGAAGGGGAAGACGGTGGAAGACCCGACGATGCGGATCGTGTCGCGGGCCTCGGCGGCCTGGGCTGCGACGATGGTCGCGGCGGCGACGGCCGCGATGGAAAGGGATTTCTTGATCACGGTGAAACTCCGCTTTGCTGTATATGCCCTTCCGGCGTTCGAACCGCTGATCCCCGGTCTCCCGGAACCTCGACCGCAACGCCGGCTCGGAGTCGATCGACAGCCGACCGACGAGGCGGAAGCTACTGATCAGCAGCTTCTGATTTAAGACAAAACGGTTACAGTTTGATGACAGCGCCTGTGGAGAAGTTCAGGCGGCTGAAGAAGCCTTGTTTTCCGCCGGACTCTGAGTCGCCGACGCCGCTTGCGCCTGCGGCAGGTAGACGGTGAAACGGCTGCCCTGGCCGACCTCGCTCTCGATCTCCAGGATGCCCCGGTGGCGGTTGACCAGGTGCTTGACGATGGCGAGCCCCAGGCCGGTCCCGCCCAGCTCGCGCGAGCGCGCCGGGTCGATCCGGTAGAAGCGCTCGGTCAGGCGCGGGATATGCTCGCGCGCGATGCCCTCGCCCTGGTCGGAGACGCTGACCACCGTCATGGGCCGTTCGAGACGGCGGCCCCTGCGGGTCGTCCCCTCCTCCTGCAGGCTCGCTTCGATGGTGACCCGGCTGCCCTCCTTGCCGTACTTGATCGCGTTGTCGACCAGATTCTGGAAGACCTGGGCGATCTCGTCCTCCTCTCCCGTCACGGTCATGGGCAGGTCGAAACGGCAGTCGAGGGCGATCTTGCGCGCCGCCGCCTTCATCTCCAGGCCATTGACCACGCTGCGCAGCGATTCATCGAGCCGCAGGCACTCGGTCGGCGGGCGGTGCTCCTCCATCTCGATCCGCGAGAGGCTCATGAGATCCGACACCAGACGCGACATCCGCAAAGCCTGCTGGTGCATGATCGCAAGGAAACGGTCGCGGGCCTCGGCGTCGTCCGCCGCCGGGCCGCGCAGCGTCTCCAGAAAGCCGATCAGGCTGGAGAGCGGCGTGCGCAGCTCATGGCTCGCATTGGCCACGAAATCGGCGCGCAGTTGCTCGGCCCGCTTCAAGGACGTCACGTCGTTCAGGGTCAGCACGCTGGTCGCACTCTCGATCGAGGGGCGCGACAGGCGCGCGACCCGCGCCGTCATGTGCTGCTCGACCTTGCCGCGCAGCACGAAGGGCACCACCTGTTCGCCGCCCTCCTCGTTGGCGCGCTCGATGGCCTCGGCCAGCAAGGGGTCGCGCAGCAGGGTGGACACGTCGCGGCCCAACAGCCGCTGGCCAAGCAGCTCCTTTGCCGCCGGGTTCATGCGAACGACGCGCCGCTCGTCGTCCAGAAGCAAGAGAGGTTCGGGCAGGCTGGCGAGAATCGATTCGTTTCCGTCCAGCGCTTCCTGCAACTCGCGGCGGCGGCGCTGCCGCTCTTCGGAGGCCAGCACCAGAACGTCGCGCAGGCCGGTCGCCAGAAGCGCGCCGCCGCGCGACTCCGGCGCCTTGGGCAGCGCATCGACGCCCGGCGGCATGGCGCCGACGGCCTGAATGTAGTCCTGAAGCTCGGCGATGTGACTGAAGTGACGGTATAGAAGGGTCGCAACGCCCAGCACCGCCAGCAGCGCGGCGCCGAAGCCGTAACCGGGGGCGAGGGATCCGCTGGAGACCAGGACCGCGCAGGCGAACAGGAAGGGCGCGCTGAACACGGCGGTCGCGCCGATCCAGCGGCGATACAGCTTCTGCCGGCGCAAGCGCGCGGTCAGGGCCATGGCCTGCCTCTCCCCAGATTTCGAATTGCCGTACGGATCACTCATACGCGAAGATTATCACAATAAAATGACGCCGCCCCAAATTAAGCTTCGGGGCGGCGCCTTTGATTCAAAAGGAGATTCGCCGGTTAGTTGCTGCCCGCCTGCGCCGCGTCATAGGCGGCGAGGGCCGCCGAGGTGACCAGGTCGTTGACGGTCGCCCCCATGGTCACGATCTGCGCCGGTTTGGAGACGCCGATCAGCATCGGCCCGATCACCGTGCCGCCGCCCAGCTTCTGCAGCAGCTTGGCCGAGATGTTGGCGGAATGGAGCGCCGGCATGATCAGCACGTTGGCCGGACCCGACAGGCGGCAGAAGGGATAGAGGTCGCGCATCAGGGCGTAGTCCATGGCGACGCTGGCCTGCATTTCGCCGTCGTACTCGAAGTCGACCTCGCGCGCGTCCATCATCTCCACCGCCTCGCGGATCCGCATCGCCTTGTCGCGCAGCGGCTGCCCGAAGTTGGAGAAGGACAGGAAAGCCACGCGCGGTTCATGCCCCATGGCGCGGGCCTGATCGGCGGACTGAATCGCGATGTCGCAAAGCTCCTCGGCTGTCGGCACCTCGTGGACCGAGGTGTCGGAAATGAAGACGGTGCGGTTGCGGCGCACCACGATCGAAAGCCCGAAGGCCCGGTGTCCGGGCTTGGGATCGACCGCGCGGAAGACGTCCTGAAGGCAGATGTTGAAGGCGCGGGTGACGCCCGTGACCAGCGCGTCCACGTCGCCGTTGGCCAGCATGCAGGAACCGAAGACGTTGCGGTCCTGATTCACCAGCCGCTGACAGTCGCGGTAGAGCAGGCCCTCGCGTTGCTGACGCTCGTAGAGGAACTTGGTGTACTTCTCGTTCTTCTCGGAGACGCGCGCGTTGTGGATCTCCAGCGATTCGTGGGAGACGCCGATGGACTTCATCGTCTCCTTGATACGGTGTTCGCGTCCGATCAGCACCGGGGTGCCGTAGCCCGCCTGCTCGAAGGCGATGGCCGCGCGGATCACCCGCTCCTCCTCGCCTTCGGCGAAGCAGACGCGCTGCGGGTTCTCGCGCACCCGGTCGAAGATGGTCTGCAGCGCCGCCGCCGTCGGGTCGAGCCGGGCGGAGAGCTCCTTGGCGTAGAGCCCCATCTCCTCGGGCGGCTTGCCGGCGACGCCGGTTTCCACCGCCGCCTTGGCGACCTCGCCCGGCACGGCCACGATCAGGCGCGGATCGAAGGGCGTGGGAATGATGTAGTCACGGCCATAGCGCAGGCGGCGGCCGGAATAGGCGGCGTCCACCTCGTCGGGCACGTCTTCGCGGGCCAGCTTGGCGAGCGCCTGGGCGGCCGCGACCTTCATCTCCATGTTGATGGTGCTGGCGCGCACGTCGAGCGCCCCGCGGAAGATGTAGGGGAAGCCCAGCACGTTGTTGATCTGGTTGGGATAGTCGGAGCGGCCGGTGGCGACGATGGCGTCCGAGCGGACCTCGGCGATGTCCTCCGGCGAGATCTCCGGATCGGGGTTGGCCATGGGGAAGATGATCGGGTCCGCCGCCATGGAGGCCACCATCTCCTTGGTCACCGCGCCCTTGACGGAAACGCCGAAGAAGACGTCCGCGCCCTCCATGGCCTCGGCCAAGGTGCGGCGGTCGGTCTTGGCGGCATGCGCCGACTTCCACTGGTTCATGCCTTCTTCGCGGCCCTGATAGACCACGCCGCGGGTGTCGCAGAGCAGCACGTTGTCGTGCGGGATCCCCAGGCCCTTTACGATCTCGGCGCAGGCGATGCCGGCGGCCCCGGCGCCGTTGACCACCATGCGGAGGTCTTCGATGTTCCGGCCGGTCAGGTGGGCCGCGTTGATCAGGCCCGCGGCGGCGATGATCGCCGTGCCGTGCTGATCGTCGTGGAACACGGGGATGTCGAGGATCTCCTTCAGGCGCTCCTCGATGATGAAACACTCGGGCGCCTTGATGTCTTCGAGGTTGATGCCGCCGAAGGAAGGGCCGAGGAAGCGCACGCAGTTGATGAACTCCTCCACGTCCTCCGTATCGACGCAGAGGTCGATCCCGTCGATGTCGGCGAAGCGCTTGAACAGAACGGCCTTGCCCTCCATCACCGGCTTGGAGGCGATGGCGCCGAGGTTGCCCAGGCCCAGCACCGCCGTGCCGTTGGAGACCACCGCGACCAGGTTGCCCTTGGCGGTGTAGTCGTAGGCCTTGGAGGGGTCGTCCTTGATGCGCAGACAGGGCTCGGCGACGCCGGGCGAGTAGGCGAGCGACAGCTCGCGCTGCGTGGTCAGCGGCTTGCTGGCCGTGATCTCCAGTTTCCCAGGGCGCCCCTGGGCATGGAACAGCAGGGCCTCCTCATAGAGGCGTTTGCTCTTGTCATCCGCCATGGCTTATCAGCGTTTCCTCAAATGTATGCTTATTGAGCGGCTTTTGGCGGTCATCCTAGGTGGTCCGGCAGGAAAGGCCAAGGCCCAAGCGGCCCTTGCGGGGGCTGGCGGGAAAAGGGCGCTCTTCCGGTTTCTTAACGGCCCGGGCTTCGTGCTAGGCTCGCGCTCCGATCCGCTTAACAGCGCCCTTTTTAAGAAACGCGAGACCGACCCCTTGCCCGACGCCGTGACAGACAAATCCGATAAGACCGGCGCCGGGAAGAGCGGGCAGGCCGCCGTCACGCCGATGATGGCACAGTTCCTGGCGATCAAGGAGGCGCATCCCGACTGCCTGCTGTTCTACCGCATGGGCGACTTCTACGAGCTGTTCTTCGAGGACGCGGTGGCGGCGGCGGAGGCGCTCGACATCACCCTCACCAAGCGCGGCCAGCATCAGGGCGAGGAGATACCCATGTGCGGGGTGCCGGTCCACGCGCATGAAGCCTATCTGTCGCGCCTGATCCGCAAGGGCTTCCGCGTCGCCGTCTGCGAGCAGATGGAAGACCCGGCGGAGGCCAAGAAGCGCGGCTCCAAGGCGGTGGTGAAGCGCGAGGTGATCCGCATCGTCACGCCGGGCACCATCACCGAAGAAGAGCTGCTGGAGTCGCGCCGCAACAACTATCTGGCGGCGCTGGCCGACGCGGGCGGCGCGCTGGGCCTCGCCTGGCTGGAGATATCGACCGGCGACTTCTCGGTGGAGGCCGTCGAGAAGGCCGAACTGGCCGCCGCTCTCGCCCGGGTCGCGCCCAAGGAGCTGCTGCTGCCCGAACGGCTCTTGCCGCTGGTCGAGGAACTGGGCCTGGATCAGGAGGAGCGCGCGGCCCTCGCCCCGCTCCCCTCCGCGCGCTTCGACAGCGAGAACGGGCGCAAGAGGCTGGAGACCTTCCTGGGCACCGGGGCATTGGACGCCTTCGGCGCCTTCACCCGGCCCGAGATCGCGGCCTGCGGCGCGCTTCTCGACTATGTCGAATTGACGCAGAAGGGAAAGCTGCCGCGCCTTTTGCCGCCGCGCCGGGTCGACCACGGCTCCGTTCTTTCCATCGACGCCGCGACGCGGCGCAACCTGGAACTGATGGAAACGCTTTCGGGCGAGCGGCGCGGCTCCTTGCTGGCGACGGTCGACCGCACCGTGACGGGCGGCGGCGCGCGCCTGCTCGCCAAACGGCTCTCCGCGCCGCTGGCGGAAAAGGCCGGGATCGACCCGCGTCTGGACGCCGTGGACTACCTGCTGACGGCCGAGGACCTGCGCTCGGCGGTCCGGAAAGCCTTGCGGGCCGCGCCCGATCTGGAGCGCGCGCTGTCCCGCCTGACGCTCCAGCGCGGCGGGCCGCGCGACCTCGCGGTGGTGCGCGACGCGCTGACCCAGGCGGCGCAGATTCAAGGACTGCTGGCCGAGGCCGGAGCGAAAGAGGCGCTGCCACCCATGCTTTCAGGCTGCCAGAGCCGCCTGGGCGGCCAGGACGCCCTGATCGACGAGCTGGAGCGCGCGCTGGACGCCGAGCTGCCGCCCCAGGCGCGCGACGGCAACTTCATCGCGCCCGACTACGCGCCGGACCTGGACGAGCTGCGCGGCCTGCGCGACGAGAGCCGCCGCCTGATCGCCGGGCTGCAATCGGGTTATCAGAGGGAAAGCGGCGTCTCCTCCCTGAAGGTGCGCCATAACAACGTGCTCGGCTACTTCATCGAAGTGACCGCCGCCAACGCGGAGAAGATGCCGCGCGGCGAAGACAGCCCCTTCATCCACCGCCAGACCATGGCGAACGCCGTGCGCTATTCCACGGTCGAGCTGGGTGAGCTGGAGCAGAAGATCGCCAGCGCAGCCGACAAGGCGCTGGCGCTGGAGATGGAGATCTTCGCGCGGCTCGCCCAAGAGGTCCTGGCCGTGGCGGCAGACCTGGGCGAGGTGGCCGCCGCCCTCGCGGAGCTCGATCTGCAGGCGGCGCTGGCGGAACTTGCGGCGGCTCGGAGCTGGTCGCGCCCGCACCTGACCGAGGGCCTGGAGTTCGAGATCGAGGGCGGGCGCCACCCCGTGGTCGAGGAGGCGCTGGAGGCTCAGCAGGAAGGGCCCTTCGTCGCCAATGACTGCGACCTCTCGCCGGACCGGCGGCTCTGGCTCGTGACCGGCCCGAACATGGCGGGCAAGTCCACCTTCCTGCGCCAGAACGCGCTGATCGCGATCCTGGCGCAGATGGGCTCCTTCGTCCCGGCGGCGCGCTGCACGCTGGGTCTAGTGGACCGGCTGTTCAGCCGGGTCGGCGCGGCGGACGACCTGGCGCGCGGGCGCTCCACCTTCATGGTGGAGATGGTCGAGACAGCGGCGATCCTCAATCAGGCGAGCGCGCGTTCTTTCGTGATCCTGGACGAGATCGGGCGCGGCACCGCCACCTTCGACGGGCTCTCCATCGCCTGGGCGGCGATCGAGCAGCTGCACGAGGGCAATGGCTGCCGCACCCTCTTCGCCACCCACTACCACGAGCTGACCGGCCTGACCGCCCGGCTCCCGGCGCTGACCTGCCACCACATGCGGGTCAAGGAGTGGGAGGGCGAGGTGATCTTCCTGCACGAGGTGGCCGAGGGCGCCGCCGACCGCTCCTACGGCATCCACGTGGCCAAGCTCGCGGGCCTGCCGCCCCAGGTCATCGCCCGCGCCGAGGAGGTGCTGGCCCAACTGGAGCAGGGCGAGCAGGCCGGGACGCTCGCGCGTCTCGCCGACGACCTGCCGCTCTTCTCCGCGACGCCCGCGCGGGCGCCCGCGGCCCCCGAGGCCTCAGCGCTGGAAGTGCGGCTCGCCGCCGCCAACCCGGACGAGCTCAGCCCGCGCGAGGCGCTGGAACTACTCTACGAGCTGCGCGGCCTTCTAAAGGATAAAGGCTAGCGAGCGGGGCTACTCAAGCCGGGGGTTCGAGGAGATGAAACGGTAACCCGGGGTCTTCATCGCGGACGACCCCAAAAACTTCAAGGCCAAGATCGGCGAGTTGCTGCAGGAGGATAACCCCCAACCCTGCGGTCGTGACCCCGAAGCGCTGGCCCGGCTTCGTTGGGAGGCTTGCCTGGCACCCATGCTCGCCGCCATGGAGACACTGTAATAAGGTGGCCCTCCAGGGCGGCCCCGCCGCAAAGCCGCCATCGGCAGACGCACAAAGGAACTGCGGCGAAAGCGGCCAAGTTCGGCCTGGCGCCGGAGAAGAAGCAACTCTTCCGGACCGAAGGCGGCCGGACCAACCGGCATTGAGGAACGGAGACTGGCGCGTCGGCGAAAAGGGGGTCACATTCTGCTTCAGCGCCCCATCTAGTATGCTATGAGCGTTTTGGAGAATCAGGCGACCAGCACCACCCTGCTCGACAGCGATCCCGTGACGGAGGTTTCGGGGCGCCGGGCCGTCGTGCATCGCGCAGCGCTGGAAGGCGCGCTTCGCGATATCGCCGAGCGGGACCTGCCGCGCGGCGAGCAGCGCGCGCAGACGCTTGGCGCCCTGCGCGAGGCCTTGGAGAAAGGGCGGGGCGAAGTCCGGCGCCGCTTCGAGGAAGGCGACGCCGACGGGCACGAGACCGTGCGCGCCAACTGTTTCCTGATCGACCAGATCCTCCGCGTGATCTTCGACCACGTGACCCAGCGGCTCTATCCGCTTCCCAACCCCTCCAAGGGCGAGCGGCTGTCGCTGGTGGCCACCGGCGGCTACGGGCGCGGCGAACTGGCGCCCTATTCCGACGTCGATATCCTCTTCCTCTTTCCCTACAAGCTCACGGCGCGCAGCGAGCAGGTGATCGAGGAGACGCTTTATTTCCTCTGGGACCTGAACCTCAAGGTGGGGCAGGCCGCGCGTTCAATCGACGACTGCCTGCGCCAAGCCCGCGCCGACGTCACCATCCGCACCGCGATGCTGGAGATGCGCTACCTCTGGGGCGATCAGGCGCTCTATCAGGAGTTCAAGAAGCGCTATCAGGAAGAGGTGCAGGGCCAGGACCCGGCGAAGTTCATCGAGGCCAAGCTGACCGAGCGCGATCTGCGCCACGCCAAGCACGGCTCCTCGCGCTACATCCTTGAGCCCAACATCAAGGAGGGCAAAGGCGGCCTGCGCGATCTGCACACGCTGTTCTGGATCGCCAAGGACGTCTACCGGGTGGACGACGTCGGCCGCCTGGTCGAGAAGGGCGTTTTCACCCGGACCGAGGTGCGCAAGTTCGAGAAGGCCCAGGCCTTCCTCTGGACGCTGCGCTGCCATCTCCACTACGTCAGCAACCGGGGCGAGGAGCGCCTGACCTTCGACCTGCAGAAGGCGATCGCCGAGCGCATGGGTTACGCCGCGCGCGGCGGCCTGCAGGACGTGGAGCGGCTGATGAAGCACTACTTCCTGGTCGCAAAGGATGTCGGCGACCTGACCCGCATCCTCTGCGCGGCGCTGGAACATGAACACCACCGCCGCTCGCGCTTCCGCCTGCCCAGCCTCGGCCGCAAGCGTTCGGTTGGCGGCTTCCCGCTGGAGGGCGACCGCCTCAACGTGAAGGGGCCGGAAAGCTTTACCGAGAACCCGCGCAACCTCTTGAAGATCTTCAAGGTGGCGCAGGACCACGATCTGGACATCCATCCGGAAGCGCTGCAACTGATCTCGCGAAACCTGAAGCTGATCGACAAGAAGCTGCGCGAGGACAAGAAAGCCAACCGGCTGTTCCTCGACATGCTGTCCTCGCCGAAGGATCCGGAGCGGACCCTGCGCCGCCTCAACGAGGCCGGGGTCTTCGGGCGCTTCCTGCCCGACTTCGGGCGGGTGGTCGCGCAGATGCAGTACAACATGTACCACCACTATACGGTGGACGAGCACACCATCTTCGCCATCGGCATCCTTCACGCCATCGAACAGGGCCGCCTGAAGGAAGAGGCGCCGATCGCCAGCGAGGTGGTCCACAAGGTGCTCTCGCGCGAGGTGCTCTACACTGCCGTGCTGCTGCACGACATCGCCAAGGGGCGGCCCGGCGATCATTCCATCGTCGGCGCCGAGGTGGCCGAGAAGGTCTGCCCGCGTCTCGGGCTCTCCGCCGAGGACACGGAGACGGTGGCCTGGCTGGTGCGCTACCACCTCTTGATGAGCGACACCGCCTTCCGCCGCGACATCAACGACCTGAAGACGATCCGGGATTTCGCCGACAAGGTGCAGTCCATGGAGCGCCTGCGCCTCTTACTGGTCCTGACCGTTGCGGATATCCGCGCCGTGGGGCCGGGCACCTGGACCGCCTGGAAGGCGGCGCTGCTGCGAGACCTCTATTGGCAGACCGAGGAGGTGCTCGCCGGCGGCTTCGCCACGGAAGGACGCGAGAAGCGAATCGACGCGGCGAAACAGGCGCTGCGCGACGAGCTGACCGACTGGCCGGAAAAGGAGGTGGAGACGCACCTCCGGCGCGGCTATGCCTCCTACTGGCTGTCCTGCGACACGCCCACCCATCTGCACCACGCCCGCCTGATCCATCAGGCCGAGCAGCGCGGCCAGCCGCTCACCATCGACACGCGCGTCGATGAATACCGGGGGGCCACGGAAGTCACGGTCTACACCGCCGACCACCCCGGCCTTTTCAGCCGCATCACAGGCGCCATGGCCGTGGTCGGGGCCTCGATCGAGGCGGCCCGCATCTTCACGCTGTCGAACGGAATGGCGCTGGACGTCTTCTACGTACGTACGGCCGAGGGCAAACCCTTCGACCGTCCGGACAGGATCGCCCGCTTGGCCTCGGCCATCGAACGCTCGCTCGAGGGCAAGCTGCGCCCGCTCAGCGAGCTGCGGCAGCGTCAGGGCTCGATCCCCAGCCGACTCAAGGTTTTCAAGGTGCCGCCGCGCGTCCTGGTCGACAACAAGGCCTCGAACCGCCACACCATCATCGAGGTGAACGGCCGTGACCGGCCTGGCATCCTCTTCCAGGTCACGCTGGCCCTCAGCAAGCTGGGGCTGATCATCCATTCGGCGATGATTTCGACCTACGGCGAGAGCGTGGTGGACGTCTTCTACGTACGCGATGCGCTCGGCGGCAAGATCACCGACGACTCCAAGGTGAAGCGCATCCGCGAGAAGCTGATGGAAGCGCTCAGCGACCCGGAGTGCAAGCCGGACGACCTCAAGAAGGCGCGCGCCAAGAAGAGCCCGGCGAAAGCCAGGTCCAACCGGTCCGCCAACAGCCGCAAGAAGCCCTCAGCCGCAGAATAGTCCGGCGCCCGGGAAGGTTTCAAATCAAGCCTGCTTGGCGTCTTCTTCGGAGACGGGAACCTCGAGCCGGCCCAGCATCTCGCGCGGAACAATCTGCCAGAAGCGCTTCACTTCGCGGTCCCAATCCAGCAGCAGCCGCTCGGCAAAGCGCGACAGGGTCTCCTTGGCGTGGCGCTGCACCAGATCCTTCAGGACCTCTTCATAGTGCTGAACCTGAATGCGCTGGCAAATGACGCTGTCCGGGTTGATGCGTACGGGCAGGACGTTCTCCGGGTCGTAGATGAAGGCCATGCCTCCGGTCATGCCGGCGGCGAAGTTGTAGCCGACCTTGCCCAGGATCACGACGGTGCCGCCGGTCATGTACTCACAGCCGTTGGACCCGCAACCCTCGACCACCGCGACCGCGCCCGAATTGCGCACGCAGAAGCGCTCGCCCGCCTGGCCCGCGGCGAAGAGCTCGCCTGCCGTGGCGCCATAGAGCACCGTGTTTCCGATGATGGTGTTTTCGTTGCTTTCCAGCGGGCTGGAAGTCATGGGGTGCACCACGATGGAGCCGCCCGAAAGGCCCTTGCCGACATAGTCGTTGGCGTCGCCGAAGACTTGCAGCTTCAAGCCCTGCACCGCCCAGGCCCCCAGGGACTGGCCGGCCGAGCCGCGCAGGCGGATCGTGACATGGCCCGGCGCCAGGCCGGTCATGCCGAACTTCCGGGTGATGTGGGAACTGAGTCGCGTACCGATGGCACGCTGTACGTTCCGGATGTTGTACTGGAGCTGCATCTTCTCGCCGTCGCGGAACAGCGGCTCGGCGTCCTTGATGATCTGGGCGTCCAGGGTGTCGGGCACGCTGTTGCGCTCTTCCTGAGTGCAGATCACCGGCAGGTCGTGCGATTCGGCCGTGACCAGCAGCGGATTCAGGTCCAGATCGTCGAGGTGATCGGCGCCGCGGCTGACCTGCTTCAGAAGATCGGTCCGGCCGATGATCTCGTCCAGGCTGCGCGCGCCCAGCTCGGCCAGGATCTCGCGCACCTCCTCGGCGATGAAGGAGAAGAGGTTGACCACCTTCTCCGGCGTGCCGGTGAACTTCTCGCGCAGGCGCTCGTCCTGCACGCAGACGCCGACGGGGCAGGTGTTGGAGTGGCACTGGCGCACCATGATGCAGCCCATGGCCACCAGGGAGGCGGTGCCGACGCCATACTCCTCGGCGCCCAGCAGCGCGGCGATCACCACATCGCGGCCGGTCTTGATGCCGCCGTCGGTGCGCAGGCGCACGGTGTTGCGCAGACGGTTCAGGGTCAGCACCTGATGCACCTCGGAGAGGCCCATTTCCCAGGGGATGCCCGCGAACTTGATGGAGGTCTGGGGGCTCGCCCCGGTGCCGCCGTTGTGGCCCGAGACGAGGATCACGTCGGCCTTGGCCTTGGCCACGCCCGCCGCGATGGTGCCGATGCCCGAGCGCGCCACCAGCTTCACGCAGACCTTGGCGATCGGGTTGATCTGCTTCAGGTCGTAGATCAACTGGGCCAGGTCCTCAATCGAGTAGATGTCGTGATGGGGCGGCGGAGAAATGAGCATCACCCCGGGCGTCGAGTGGCGCAGCTTTGCGATCATCTCGGTCACCTTGAAGCCGGGGAGCTGCCCGCCCTCGCCGGGCTTTGCGCCCTGGGCCACCTTGATCTCGATCTCGCGGCATTGGTTCAGGTACTGCGCGGTGACGCCGAAGCGGCCCGAGGCGACCTGCTTGATCGCCGAGTTCTCGTTGTCGCCGTTGGGGTGCGGCTTGAAGCGCTTGGGGTCTTCGCCGCCCTCGCCGCTGTCGGACTTCGCGCCGATGCGGTTCATGGCGATGTTGAGAACGCCGTGCGCCTCGGGCGAGAGCGCGCCCAGCGACATGCCGGGCGTGACGAAACGCTTGCGGATGGCGGTCACGGACTCGACCTCCTCCAGCGGGACGGAGGTCATGCCCTCGTCCTTGAAGTCGAGCAGATCGCGCAGCGCCGTGGGCGGCGCCTGGCGCAGACCTTCGGAGTACTTCTTGAACAGCGAGTAGGAGTCCGTCGCCACGGCCTCCTGCATCATGTGGATCATCTTGGCCTGCCAGCCATGGGTCTCGCCGCCGCGGCGGTAGCGGTAGAAACCGCCCACGGGCAGGGTGACCACATCCTCGCGCCAGGCCTTGGCGTGCATCTCCAGCGCCTTTTGCTGGATGCCGGTCAGGCCGATGCCCGAGATGCGGCTGGTCATGCCGGGGAAGTACTCGTCGACCAGCGTGCGCGAGAGGCCCACGGCCTCGAAATTGCAGCCGCCGCGGTAGGAGGAGATGACCGAGATGCCCATCTTGGACATGACCTTCAAGAGGCCCTCGTCCATCGCCTGCTTGAAGCGCTGGAGGGCGTCGGCCAGGGTCATGTCGCCAAAGAGGCCGCGCTCCAGCCGGTCGGCGATTGCCTCCTGCGCCAGATAGGCGTTCACCGAGGTCGCGCCCACGCCGATCAGCACGGCGGCATAATGTACGTCGATACACTCAGCCGTACGCACGTTCAGGGAGGTGAAGGTCCGGAGCTTCTGGCGCAGCAGGTGCGTGTGCACTGCGCCGGTCGCCAGGATCATGGGGATGGCCACCCGGTCCGGGCTCATGCCCTCGTCGGTCAGCACCACATGCTCCTTGCCGGCGCGCACGGCGTCTTCCGCCTCCTTGCGCACGCGGGCCAGGGCGTCGCGCAGAGCGAGGTCGCCGCCCTTGGCGTCGAAGGTGCAGTCGATGTCGCTCGCCGTGTCGCCCATGTAGCTGCGCATGGCGTCGAACTCGGCGTTGGTCAGGACCGGCGAGCTCAGTTGCAGCAGCCGGCACTGGCTTTCGTCCTCGTCCAGGATGTTGCCGAGGTTGCCCAGGCGCGTTTTCAGCGTCATGACGGCCCGCTCGCGCAGGGAGTCGATGGGCGGATTGGTGACCTGGCTGAAGTTCTGCCGGAAGAAGTGGTGCATCCCGCGGTAGCGGTCGGAGAGCACGGCGAGCGGCGTGTCGTCGCCCATGGAGCCGACAGCCTCCTTGGCGTCCTCGACCATGGGGTGGAGGATCAGCTCCATGTCTTCCATGGTCAGGCCGAAACAAAGCTGGCGGCGGCGCAGTTCGTCGCGCTCAAGCTGACGCTGTTCGCCCTTGGCCGCCTGGCGGACGAGCGTGTCGAGAACGGTCGTGCTCTCGATCCAGCGGCCGAAGTCCTGCTGGCGCGAAAGGAAGTCCTTGAGCTCGCGGTCGTGATAGAGGCGGCCGAGCTTCAGGTCGACGGCAAGCATCTCGCCGGGGCCGATGCGGCCCTTCTCCACCACGTTCTGTTCGTCGATGCGCACCATGCCTGTCTCCGATCCGGCGAAGAGCAGGCCGTCCTTGGTCAGGGTGTAGCGAAGCGGGCGCAGTCCGTTCCGGTCGAGGCCGGCCAAGGCCCAGCGTCCGCCGTAGCCGCAGATCGCCGCCGGGCCGTCCCAGGGCTCCATCACCGCGTTGCAGTAGGCGAGCAGGTCCTTGTGCTCCTGCGGCATGGACTCCTCATCGCGGATCGCCTCGGGGATCATCATGGTCTTGACCATGGGCAGATCGCGACCGGCGCGCACCATCAGCTCGAACACCGCGTCCAGGGCGGCGGAATCCGAGGAGCCCGCCTGGATCACCGGCTTCAGGTCTTCGATGGTGTCCTGGAAGGCGGTGGAGGACATGCGGCACTCGTGGGCCTTCATCCAGTTGGTGTTGCCCTTGATGGTGTTGATCTCGCCGTTGTGCGCCAGCACCCGGAAGGGCTGGGCCAGCCACCATGTCGGGAAGGTGTTGGTCGAGTAGCGCTGATGGAAGATGGCGAAGTTCGAGGTGAAACGCGCGTCCTTCAGGTCCGGATAGAAGGTGTCGAGCTGCTCGGCAAGGAACATGCCCTTGTAAATGATCGAGCGGCAGGAGAGCGAGCAGATGTAGAAGTCCTTGATCGACTCCTCGTTGATCGCCCGTTCGATGCGGCGGCGGATGACATAGAGATTGGTCTCGAAGTCGGCGTCGCTGGCCCCTTCGACGTTGGAGATCATGACCTGTTCGATCTCCGGCCGGGTGGCGTTGGCCTTCTCGCCGATCACATCGGTGGCGACCGGCACCTGCCGCCAGCCGTAGATGCGGTAGCCGTAGTTCAGGATCTCGCGCTCCACGATGACGCGGCAGCGCTCCTGCGCGGCCTGGTCGGTGCGCGGCAGGAAGACCATGCCGACGCCGATCAGCTCGCCGTGGTGTTCATGCCCGGTGCGCGCGATGTGCTCGCGGAAGAAGCCCTGGGGAATCTGCACGTGGATGCCGGCGCCGTCGCCGGTCTTGCCGTCGGCGTCCACGGCGCCGCGGTGCCAGACGGCCTTCAGCGCGTCGATGGCGGCCTGCACCACTTCGCGGCGCGGCTTCCCGTCCACGGCGGCGACCAGGCCGACGCCGCAGGAGTCCAGCTCGTCCTCATGCCGGTAGAGGCCCTTGTCGTTCAGGTGCCGGGCGGTTTCCTGCCAGCGGCGTGCGAAGTCCTCTCCGCTTTCGCGGACCTCGAGCTTGCGGCCCTGGGAGGAGCTGATGGGGATCAGGGGCTTGTTCATGGCGTAGGGTCTCCTTCCCGGGGGCTCAGGCTGCCGCCGACTTGGCGGCGGCGGCCTTCTTGTCGAGGAACTTTTCGATCTGCAGGGCGGCGTCACGTCCGTCGCGCACCGCCCAGACCACGAGCGAGGCGCCGCGCACGATGTCTCCGGCGGCGAAGACGCCCTCAAGGCTGGTCTCGAAGGTGCGGAAGTCCGTCTTCAGCGTACCCCACTTGGTCACCTGAAGCTCGGGCACGTCGAACAGCCTGGGCAGGGCCTCGGCGTCGAAGCCCAGCGCCTTGATGACCAGGTCCGCTTCCAGGTCGAACTCGGACCCCTCGACCGGCTCGGGCGTCTGGCGGCCGGAGGCGTCGGCGACGCCCAGGCGCATGCGGAAGGCGCGCACGGCGGAGACCGCCTCGTCGCCCAGGAAGGCCTGGGGCGCGGCCAGCCACTCGAAGATCACGCCCTCGTCCTCGGCGTTGGCGACCTCTCGCTGGGAGCCGGGCATGTTCTGGCGGTCGCGGCGATAGAGGCAGGATACCTTGGTCGCGCCCTGGCGCACGGCGGTCCGCACGCAGTCCATGGCCGTGTCGCCGCCGCCGATCACCACCACCTTCTTGCCCTCGGCGTTGAGGCTGCCGTCGTCGAAAGCCGGCACCTCGTCGCCCAGGCCCTTGCGGTTGGAGGCGATCAGGAAGTCCAGGGCGGGCACGATGTTCTTCAGTCCGACGCCCGGCGCCTTGATGTCGCGGGCCTGATAGACGCCCGTTGCGATCAGAAGCGCGTCGTGCTTGGCGCGCAGCTCCTCGAAGCCGACCGTGACGCCGACGTCGACGTTGGTGTGGTAAGTCACGCCCGCGTCGGCGATCAGCTTGGCGCGGCGCTCCACCACTTCCTTCTCCAGCTTGAAGTTCGGGATGCCGTAGATCATCAGGCCGCCGATGCGGTCGTAGCGGTCGTAGATGTCCACCTTGAAGCCCTGGCGGCGCAGCTCCTCCGCGGCGGCGAGGCCGCCGGGGCCCGCGCCGATGATGCCGATGGACTCGCGGCGCTCCTGGCGCGGCGTCGCGGGCTTCACCCAGCCTTTTTCCCAAGCGGTGTCGGTGATGTACTTCTCCACCGACCCGATGGTGACGGTGCCGTGGCCCGATTGCTCGATGACGCAGTTGCCCTCGCAGAGACGGTCCTGAGGACAGATGCGTCCGCAGATCTCCGGGAAGTTGTTGGTGGACTGGCTGACCTCGTAAGCCTCCTGAAGGCGGCCCTCGGCGGTCAACTTCAGCCAATCGGGGATGTTGTTGTGCAGCGGACAGTGAACCTGACAGAAGGGGACGCCGCACTGGGAGCAGCGCCCGGCCTGATCGGCGGCGGCTTCCGGCACGTACTCGTCATAGATCTCCCCGAAATCCTTTGCGCGCTCTTCGGCGGCCCGCTTGTGCGGCATGGATTTCTCCAAATCCACGAAGCGCAGCATTTTCTTAGCCATGAGGCCCTTCCTCCGTCATGATTCTTTTGTGCTGAGCGGCCGCCGACGCGGTCCGTGGAAGGGTAGATACGTCAAAGACCCGCGGAAATCCAGTCTAAAGCGCAAAATAGGTCAAGTGTGTTGACTATTTGTCCGGCGCGCGTTCCCGGCTTTTGGAGATTTTCGCCCTTTATCCGCCCGCATCAGGTCTAATAGTCCGATTTTGAGACTATCTAGGCCCTGGCGGCGCGGCGGGGGATTGGTGTAAGCCCAGCGGCAAGGGCGCGGGCCCTGATGGGTAAATTGCCGCAAGACCGAGCGGGGTCAAGCTTGCCGATACTCTTCCTTCTGATCCTGGCGCTGGTGCAGGGCGTCACCGAGTTCCTTCCGGTCTCCTCCTCGGGCCACCTGATCCTGACCTGGGCGCTGTTCGACAGCGCCGGGGCCGAGGCGGCGCGCCTCAGCGAGTCCGAACGGCTGCTGATCGACATTTCGGTCCACTGCGGCACCCTGGGCGCGGTCTGCCTCTATTTCTGGCGCGATCTGGCGGCCATGACGGGCGGCTTCATCAAACTGCTCGGCGGCCAGCGCGGTCCCGGCGCGCGCCTTGCGGTCGCGGTGCTGATCGGCACGCTGCCGGTCATCCTGGTCGGCTTTCTGGCCAAGGACTTCATCACCCAGACCCTGCGCAGCGCGGAGGTGATCGCCTGGACGACCCTGCTGTTCGGGCTTTTGCTCTATGTCGCCGACAAGGTGGGCCTGACCGTGCGCCGGGTCGAGCACCTGACTCTCGTCCAGGCCGGCCTCATCGGCCTTTCCCAGTGCCTTGCCTTGATCCCGGGGACCAGCCGCAGCGGCATCACCATGACCGCGGCGCGCTTCTTCGGCTATGAGCGGGCCGAGGCGGCACGCTTTTCCATGCTGCTTTCGATCCCCGCGATCCTCGGCGCGGGCACGCTCGCCGCGCTCGACCTCTACAAGATCGGCGACCTCGCGCTGACGCAAAGCGCGCTGGTGGCGCTGGCGCTCTCCTTCTTCTCCGCCCTGATCGCAATCGCGTTAATGATGGCCTGGCTGAAGCGGGCCAGCTTCACGCCCTTCGTGATCTACCGCGTGCTGCTGGCGGGGGTTCTTTTCTGGCTGCTCTATGGCGGCGGGGCCGCGGCGCTTTAAGCCGGGCCCTCAGACCTCGGCCGTCGTGAAGCCGCCGCCCTTGCGGTAGCGCTGCAGGTAGGCGGGCACGATCGCCTCAAGCGCGCGCGGCTCGATCCCCAGATCCATCAGGCCCGGCATGCCCGGATCGACGACGTTGTCCCGCTCCAGCATCTTGACCTGATCGCGGGTCAGGAGCGGCGGACCGGGCAGCCTTTCCAGCACCGCCGCCTGAAGGTTCGCGAGCGGCACCGGAAGCGGCGCCAGGAAGCGGCGGCGCCCGATGGTCTCCAGCAGGAACTCCATCAGCTCCTTGAAGCTGTAGACCTTGGGCCCGCCGAGCTCGTAGGTCTTGCCCTCGGCCTTCGGATCCTCCAGGGCCTTCACCACGGCGTCCGCGACATCGGCTACGAACACCGGCTGGAAGCGCGTCTTGCCGCCGCCGATCAGCGGCAAAGCCGGGGAGAGTCTGGCCATCGCAGCAAAGCGGTTGAAGAACTCGTCCTCCGGTCCGAAGACGATGGAGGGCCGCAGGACCGTGGCCTTGGGGAAGGCCTCCATCACGGCCTTCTCGCCATAGGCCTTTGATCGGGCGTAGTCGGCTGGCGAGTCGTCATCGGCGCCGATGGCCGAGATCTGCACCAGCTTCGCCGTTCCGGCGGCTGCGGCGGCCTTGGCGATCCGCTCCGCGCCCAGGGCCTGGACGTCGCCAAAGGTCTGATCCCCGGCCTCATAGAGGATGCCGACCAGATTGATCACGGCGTCCGAGCCCTCGCAGGCCACCCGGACCGCCTCCGCGTCCTGCAGGGGCGCGCGGATCGGCACGATCTGCCCGACGTCGCCCAGAGGCTTCAGGAAGTTGGCGCCGCGCGGGTGACGCACCGCGACCCGGATGGTCCAGCCCTTGTCCGCCAGGCGCTCCACCACATAGCGTCCGATGAATCCCGATCCGCCAAAGATGGTAACTTGTCGCCCTGCCATCGCTTTGCCTTTCTTGAGCTTCCTGTTATCTCGACCGCCAATTCGCGAGCCTACCTCAGCCTGACCCGACGCGGAAAGGCCTCAAGCCCCGCCCGCGGCATCAAGGCCGCAGGCCCTGCATATCATCGCGGGAATATTAACGGCAAAGGCCTACCCCGCTAGTGGGAACAGAACTAACACGCCGCCGCCGCCGGACGCCTGTCCCATCCGGGGACCGCCCGTTCGGCGCCGGCCCCTCGGAAAAGCCTTGACCCGATATGGCGTACTTATTAAATAGCCGCTCTCACCTGGGCCCAGGTGGCGGAATTGGTAGACGCGCAGGTTTCAGGTACCTGTTCCTTAACCGGAGTGGAAGTTCGAGTCTTCTCCTGGGCACCATTCTCCCCGATCCGATAACGCTTTTTTGCCCTTTAGGGTCGTGGCGCCTTTCTTGAGGGGCGATTGCGATCGACCCGAGGGCGCCCGGGGGCACCTGAGGGCAATTGACCTGAGGGCGAAAGCGCGTACTCTCGCCAGCAGCGGGGCCGCCGGACGAGCGGGCGGCGCCTCCATTTGAGAAAACTCCGGGTTCGAGGCTCTTTCCCATGTCCATCTCCCTGCATCAGTTCGACCTTCCGGACGGTCTCGCCCTATCCGGCGACCTCGCCGTGGATACCGAAACGCTGGGACTGAACCTCAACCGCGACCGCCTTTGCGTGGTGCAGCTCTCCACCGGTGACGGCAGCGCGCATCTGGTTCACTTTCCCGAGCCCAACTACGCCGCGCCGAACCTGAAGGCGCTGCTGGGCGACGAGGGCCGGACCAAGATCTTTCATTTCGCGCGTTTCGACCTCGCGGTCATCGAGCGCGACCTGGGCGTGACCTGCCGCCCGGTCTACTGCACGAAGGTCGCCTCCCGGCTGGTGCGCACCTTCACCGACCGCCACGGACTGCGCGATCTCTGCCGCGACCTGCTGGAGGTCGAAATCTCCAAGCAGCAGCAGTCCTCGGACTGGGGCGCCGCCGAGTTGACGGAAGCGCAGATCGCCTACGCCGCCAGCGACGTTCTCTACCTGCACCGGCTGAAAGAGAAGCTGGAGGTCATGCTGGCGCGCGAAGGGCGCGGCGAGCTGGCTCAAGCCTGCTTCGATTTCCTACCCTGGCGCGCGCGCCTCGATCTCGCCGGATGGCCCGAGGTGGACATCTTCGCTCACGTCTGACGGCGCTCTGCCGCTTCACGAGACGGGCAAGGGGGGCCATTGCCCGGCGCGTAGATAGGGCGGCTGCCCGGCGCGTATAACTGTTGTAAAGTGATCTCGCGCCTTCGCGGCGCCACTATTTTGGATTATTAGGCTGGCTGCATGAAAAGCGACGCCAAACCCGCAAGCGTCAAGAAGGGCCGGGCCCCTGAGGACGACCGCAGCGCCGCCCAGCGCGTGCTGCGCATCGAAGGAGAGGGCCTGGAAGCTCTCAGCGCGGCGCTCAATGAGGACGACAGCCTGACCAAGGCCGCCGACCTGCTGGAAAGCCTGGAGGGCCGTCTGGTCGTCACGGGCATGGGCAAGAGCGGCCATATCGCGCGCAAGATCGCCGCGACGCTGGCCTCCACCGGCACGCCCGCGCTCTATGTCCATCCGGGCGAAGCGAGCCACGGCGACCTCGGCATGGTGGGGCGCGAAGACGCCGTGCTGGCGCTTTCCAACTCCGGCAACACGGCGGAGCTGGCGGACATCATCGGCTACACCAGGCGCTTTTCGATCCCGCTCATCGCCATGAC
Source organism: Limibacillus sp. (assembly GCA_037379885.1). Taxonomy (NCBI): domain Bacteria; kingdom Pseudomonadati; phylum Pseudomonadota; class Alphaproteobacteria; order Rhodospirillales; family Rhodovibrionaceae; genus Limibacillus; species Limibacillus sp. The sequence goes on along the minus strand of JARRJC010000026.1, from coordinate 51,532 downwards.
CGCCCGCGGCGACTCCCAGCTCGCCGAGCAGGCGGATATCAGGCTCTTACTGCCGCGCGCGCCGGAAGCCTGTCCCATGGGCCTGGCTCCCACCACCTCGACCACGCTGATGCTCGCCCTCGGCGACGCGCTGGCCGTGGTGCTGCTGGAGCGCAAGGGCTTCTCGGCCAGCGACTTCGCGGTGTTCCATCCCGGCGGCAGCCTGGGCGGCCAGCTCCTGCGTGTTCAGGACGTGATGCACGGTGGCGGCGAGCTGCCGCTTTCGCCGCCCGATGCTCTCATGAGCGAGGCCATCGTCCGCATGACGGCAGCCGGTTTCGGCTGCATCGGCATCGCCGACCCCGAAGGCGCGCTGCTCGGCATCATCACCGACGGCGACCTGCGGCGGCACATGGGCGAGGACCTTTTGCAGCGGACCGCGGGGGAGGTGATGACCCGCTCCCCCAAGACGATCCGGCCCGAGGCCCTGGCCGCCGAGGCCCTGGGCTTCATGAACGAGAATCTGATCAGCTCGCTCTTCGTCACCGAAGGCGACCGTCCGGTGGGCATCATCCGCCTGCACGACTGCCTGCGGGCCGGCGTGGCTTGATAGGCGTAGCGTGAATGGGCATGACGCCGGGTTCTGGACTGGGCTTTTGGAAAGGTGAGGTTTGAGCGTGGCCGACGCCAATCGTCATAGCGGACCCGGCGCGGACGCGCCGCCGCGCTATTCGCTTCTGAGCGGATACTCGGCCTTCGTCGGCTTCATGAAGCTTGCCCTGCCCGCGATCGGGGTGGGGCTCATCCTCTTGATCTTCATCTGGCCGCAACTGCGCGACGAGGGCCGCGTCGCGATCGAATCGCTGGAGGTGACCGAGCAGGACTTGAGCGCGCGGAAGATGCGCAACCCCCGTTATGAGAGCTACGACAGCGACGACCGGCCCTTCATCATCACCGCCGACGAAGCCTCCCAGGAACGGGCGAACAAAAACCTGATCGACCTTGCCGCGCCCAAGGCCAAGGTCCAGATGGAAGGGGGACAGTGGGTCGATGTGGAGGCGCCCAAGGGCGTCTACAACGAGAAGGCCGAGATCGTGCGCCTGGACGGCGGCGTGCAGTTGCACCACGAGGATGGCATTACCCTGGAGACCGACTCGGTGCGCATTCTGGTCAAGAAAGGCCGCGCCGTCAGCGAGACGCCGGTCGTCGGCTCGGCCCCAGAGGGAGACCTTCAAGGCGAAGGATTCCGCCTGGTCGACGAGGGCCGCATCATCTTCCTGGACGGGCAGAGCCGGGTGGTGCTTTACGAAAGACCCACAAGCGGTGATAGTGTTCCGCCAAACGGCGGGACAGAAACGAACGAGAAGGAAGCGGACCCCCAATGACCCCGCGGCACCTGCGCGCAATCCGAACCACCGGGCTGGGCTTGGCCATGGCGATGGGCCTGATCGCGCTTGGCGCCGGTCTGGATGTCGGAGGCGCCGCCGCCCAGTCCGTCGGGCTCGGCAGTTCCAAGGGACCCCTGGAGATCACCGCCACCAACGGCATCGAATGGCGCCGCGACCAGAAGGTCTATATCGCGCGCGGCAGCGCCCGGGCGGCGCGCGGCGAAGTGACGGTGCTGGCCGACGAACTGCGCGCCCTCTACCGCGGCGAAGACACCTCGGCGATCTACCGCGTCATGGCGATCGGCAACGTGCGCATCTTCACCCCGCGTGAACAGGTGACCGGCGACCGCGCAGTCTATGATCTGGACACAGCCCACATGATCATCACCGGCGACGATCTGAGGCTGACCACCCAGACCGACGAGATCACCGCCGAGGAAAGCCTGGAGTACTTCGAAGCCGAGCAGCGCGCCCTGGCGCGGGGCAACGCGACCGTGGTGCGCGAAGACCGCCGTCTCGCCGCCGATTTCATGGAAGCCTTCTTCGTCGCGGGCCCGGACGGCGAGGACGATCTCGTGCTTGAGCGTGTCGATGCGACCGGCGATGTTCGTGTTTCCACGCCGAAGGACTACGCGCGCGGCGACAGCGGCGTATATTATGCGGATCAGGAACTGGCGACGCTGGAAGGCGATGTTAAGATCACCAGCGGCGAGAACCAGTTGAACGGCGGCTACGCCGAGGTGAACCTCAAGACCGGCGTCAGCCGGATGCTGGGCGGCCCGCCGGGCAGCGGACAGCGCGTTCGCGGACTGCTGCTGCCCCAGGAGAAACCGGAGCAGAATTGAGCATGGATCAGACCAGGCAGCGGCCAGAGGACGCGGAGAACGAACCGGAGGATTGGGCCGGCGGCCCCCGTCTCGTCGCCGCGAACAACGGCCTCCATGCCGTCAACATCGGCAAGTCCTTCAAGAAGCGGCCGGTTCTGCGGGATGTCTCCGTTTCGGTGCAGCGCGGGGAGGCCGTTGGCCTTCTGGGGCCGAATGGCGCCGGCAAAACCACCTGCTTTTACATCATCACCGGCCTGATCTCTCCCGACACCGGCTGGGTGACGCTGGACGGGCATGACATCAGCGACCTGCCGATGTACCGGCGCGCGCGCCTCGGCGTCGGCTATCTGCCGCGCCGGACCTCGGCGATGGCGCTGTCCGGCGGCGAGCGGCGCCGGGTCGAGATTTCCCGGGCCCTGGCGTCCAATCCTCAGTTCATCCTGCTGGACGAGCCCCTGGCCGGCATCGATCCCATCGCGGTCAACGATATCCGCGAGCTGGTCCTGCATCTGAAGGACCGCAACATCGGTGTGCTCATCACCGATCACAACGTGCGCGAAACCCTCGGCACGGTGGACCGGGCCTACATCATCCACGAAGGCGTTGTGCTGATGGAAGGCGCGCCCGAAGAGATCGTCGCGCACGAGGACGTGCGCCGCGTCTACCTGGGCGACCGCTTTTCCATGTAACGGCGCGGGAAAGGCCGTTTCCCATGGCCCAGAGCGCCAGCCTCTCTCTAAAACCCAGTCAACGCCAAGTCCTGGCGCTGACCCCTCAGATGCAGCAGTCGGTCAAGCTGCTGCAGATGACCCATGCCGAGCTGAGCGAGTTCGTGCAGCAGCAGGTCGAGGGCAACCCCTTCCTGCAGCGCGAAAGACTACGCGGCGGCGCGGGCGCAGGCAGCGGCGCGAGCGACCAGATCGGCGACTGGAGCGAACGGATCGCCGGCAAGCCGGACCTGCTCAGCCACCTGACCCAGCAGATCCGCCTGTCCTTCAACGATCCGGCGGAGCGCGGCATCGCTTTTCACCTGCTGACCCTGTTGGACGAGCGCGGCTTCCTACAGGAGCCGCTCGAAGACGCCGCGGCGCACCTCGGGGCCGCGGCCAGCGAGGTCGCCTCGGTGCTGGAGCGCCTGCAAACCCTGGACCCGCCGGGCATCTTCGCCCGCCACTTGGCCGAATGCCTTTCGATCCAGTTGCGCGAGGCGGGCGCGCTGGACGAGGCGACCAGGATCCTCCTGGAAAACCTGCCGCTCCTCGGCAAGCGGGATTACGCGGCGCTTCAGAAGCTCTGCGGCACCGACGCCGCCGGGCTCCAGGAGGCGATCGGCAAGCTGAAGGGCCTCAACCCGCGCCCCGCCGCCGAGTTCGAGCGCGGCGACCCGCAGATCCTGGCCCCCGACATTCTGGTCAAGCCGATGACCGGTGGCGGCTGGCGGATCGAGATCAATTCGGCGACCCTGCCCAAGGTCCTGATCGACCGCGAGTACTATGCCGAGATGCGCGCCGGGTCGAAGCGCAAGAAGGACAGGGAATACCTCTCCGAGCGTCTTCAGCACGCGCGCTGGCTCAGCCGCGCGCTGGACCGCCGCCAGACCACGCTGCTGCGCGTCGCAGAGGAGATCTTCAATCACCAGGAAGGCTTTCTGGCCTCGGGCATGGAGGCCTTGCGGCCCCTGACCCTGCGCGCCGTGGGCGATGCGCTCTCGCTCCATGAATCGACGGTGAGCCGCGCGGTCGCGCACAAGACGGTCGAAACGCCGCGCGGACTGCATGAACTGCGGGTCTTCTTCTCCGCGAAACTCTCGGGCAAGCACACTGGCGAAGGCGACGCGGGAGAGATCGCCGCCAGCGCCGTCAAGGCCATGATCCGGCGCAAGATCGCTGCGGAACGCAAGCCCGGCGAGGTGCTGTCGGACGCCGCTTTGGCTGAGGCGCTGGCCGCCGAGGGCGTGGAGGTGGCGCGCCGCACGGTCGCCAAGTACCGCGAACAACTCCACATGCCCGGCTCCGCGGCGCGCAAACGCGAGCTGCGCGCCAAGGCACAAGCGGTCGCAAAGCCTCGCTAGATCAGGGGTTTCGGGCTTTTGCTGGAAACCGCTACGGCAGCAATGCTATCGTCGCGGACAGGAGAACAAGTGGCGGCTTCGGCCAATTTCCCGATGGCGCCGGCTGCTATTGACTTCACCCAGGCTCGCCCATATGGTCGCGCCTCATTTGGCGAGGAGAGGAATGCTCTCCACCATCAAAAACAGTCGGAAATCCGGATAAGACACGCTATGCAAGTCTCTGTTCAGGGACGTCAGGTGGACGTCAGCGATGCCTTCCGTGAGCATGTCGAGACCAGTCTCGCGACGATCCTCGATAAGTACTTCGGGGACGCCATCGAGGCCACTGTCACGATCGCCCGGGAGGCGCACCTCTTCAAGGTGAGCGTGTCGGCCCACATCGGGCACGGCGTGGACGCCATCGGCAGCGCCGAGGCGGACCAGCCCTACCCGGCCTTCGACATGGCGGCGGAGCATCTGGCCAAGCGCCTGCGCCGTCACAAGCGCCGTCTGCGGGACCACAGCCGCAAGATGGAGCAGCGCGAAACCATGATCGCGCAGCAGTATATTCTCGCCGGGCAGGTGTCCGACGAGGAGGAAGAGGACAACAGCCCCGCGGGCGGCGACGACATGCCGCTGGTGGTCGCGGAGATGACCACGGAGATCCCGACGCTAACCGTCAGTCAGGCGGTCATGCGCATGGACCTCTCGGACCTCCCGGCGATGCTCTTCCGCAACAGCAGTCATGGCGGGATCAACATGGTCTACCGCCGCAGCGATGAGAACATCGGCTGGATCGACCCGACCGGAAATGGCGGATCTTGAACCAAGCCGTTCAATCGAGGTGATGAAATGGAGTTGCGCGACCTGATCGCTCCGGACGCCGTGCTCTGCGATTTGAAAGCCGGCAGCAAGAAGCAGGCCCTGCAAGAGCTGGCCAAGCGCGCCAGCCGAATCACGGGCCAGCCCGAGCGCGCCATCTTCGAGGTGCTGATCGAGCGTGAGCGCCTGGGCACCACCGGCGTGGGCAACGGGATCGCCATCCCGCACGGCAAGCTGCCCGAGCTGGATAGGCTCTACGGCCTCTTCGCGCGGCTGGAGACCCCTGTGGACTTCGACGCCATCGACGAACAGCCCGTCGACCTGATTTGCGTGCTGCTGGCGCCCGAAGGCGCCGGGGCGGACCATCTGAAGGCGCTGGCCCGCGTCAGCCGGGTGCTGCGCGACCGCGCGACCTGCGACAAGCTTCGCGGCGCGGACTCGGCGGACGGCATCTACGCCATCCTCAACGAGCAGGCGGACAGCCAGGCGGCCTGACCGCCCGGCCTTCCATCCGATTTTCTGGACTTCAGTCTCTTAGTTGAGCCGGACCGGCTCCAGGTCGTTCTGGCGGATCGCCGCCCAGGCGGCCTCTTCGCTCGCGACCAGAGCCAACTGGTTGCCGTCGGCGGAATGGATCGCGACCATCGGCTGGCCATCGACCTCGACCGGCTTGGCATAGGCGATACGGTCCATGCCCAGGGTTTCGAAATCCTGGGGGGAGAGGGGGGTCTGTCTTGCTGTCTCTTCAAACATCGCGCTCTGGTCTCCTTAGTTCTTCTCGCCCGCCCCGATCGTCTTGGGGCCACTGCCCTTGGCGCTGCGGATCTCTATGGTCTTGACCTCCGGCTCCTGCAGGGGGCGCAGAAGGTCGATGTGCAATAGCCCGTTGTCGAGGGTCGCATCGGTGACCTCGATCCCCTCGGCAAGCACGAAGTTGCGCTGGAACTGGCGCGCGGCGATCCCACGGTGGAGATAGACCCGCTCGCCTTCGTCGATCTGCTTGCCGCGAATCACCAGCTGCTGATCTTCGATCCTGACGCTCAATTCCTCCGGCTTGAAGCCGGCGACCGCCAGGGTGATACGTATCTGCTGCTCGCCGACCTGCTCCACGTTGTAGGGCGGATAGCCGTCGGTCGCAGCCTTGCTGATACGGTCGAGCGTGCGCTCGAACTGGTCGAAGCCCAGCATGAGCGGGCTGTTGAACAGGGAAACCCGAGACATTTCGTCCGAATCCTCCTCAAGGGTACGAGCAAGGACGTCTTGCGTTCTATGGGCGGCCGGTACGCTCCGCGCCGCCGGTCCCAACCCCGCGGCCCGAAAGGCGCCGCTGAGGCCTGACTGAAAGATGGTGAAGCGCCGTCCCTGTATCAAGCGGCATGAAAAGCGACCGCCGCTTCCGGCATTTTAAGCTTTCTTTAGCTGCGTGCCTCTATCCTGGGGTCCGGAAGCGGCGAATCCGCGGATTGGAGTAAGGCATCGGCAGCATGGAGAGACGGGCGAACCCCCTTTTGAGCGGAAAAGCGGACAAGGCCGCCGCGCCGAACCGGCGCGCCGCCTATGTGGGGCTGGCCTTGCTGCTCTCGCTTATCGCCTGGGGCTATATCTCCGCACTGATGACCACGGCGCAGGAACCCTGGCGCGGCGACTATCTCAACATCTACATCGCCGCCCACCAGCTTGTCGAAGGCGAGGACCCCTACCGCCAGGCGAGCTGGGAGGCCGCCGCGCCCAGCGTTCTGAAGGACGCCGGCCCGGCGAGCCGCCTCAGCGTCGTGTCGCGGCCGCAATCCCTACTGCTGCCCCCGGTCATGCTGCTGCTGGCAGCACCCTTCACCGAGATGCCGTTGACCTCCAGCTTCTACCTTTTCAGCGCGGTTTCCTTTCTCTGCCTGCTTCTGGCGCTCTTGAAGCTGGAACGCTCGCTTGGCCTGCTGCACCAGGACTGGCTGTTCCGTCCGGGCCGCCACCGCTTGCTTCTGGCCGCCGCCTTCTGCCTTCTGTTCTTTCCCACTTGGCTCAATCTCTGCCTGGGCCAGCCCTATCTCCTGCTGCTGCCCGCGGTGGTCTTCCTCTGGACCGCTGCGCGCAGCGCAAACGACCCCAGGGCCGGCGTCCTGCTGGGTTTCCTGATCACTCAGGTTCCAGGGCTCGTGCTGCTGCTGCTGTTCTTTCTCGGCTCGGGGCGCTTGCGCCTCGTGCTCTGGTCGCTGGCGGCCTGCCTGGCGCTCGGCTCGCTGCCAATGGTGCTGTTCCGCAGCGCAGTCTATCTCGACTATTCCAACGCCCTCTTCGCCGCCGCCTGGTTCGGGGCCGGCTGGAACGCCTCTCTTCTGGGCATGGTAAGCCCGGTCTTCGGCGCATCTGCCAACACGCCGCTCATCGACGCGCCCTGGCTGGCCGTCGGCTTCTGTGCGCTGGCCGCGGGCGGGATGGCGCTTCTGGCGTGGCGTCTCGGGCGGGGCCTTCGTCAAGCGAAGGAGCGCGCGCCGCACCGCGAGCGGCGGCTCGCCGCCCTGGCCGACCTCGGTTTCGCGGCCTGCTTCCCGCTTGCCTTCCTGGTGCAGCCGATCTCCTGGCTGCATACCTTCGCGCTGCTGATCCCCGCAGCCTTGATCGGCTTGCAGCTTCTGTTGCGCCGCCGCAACCCCTGGCGCTGGCGCGAGCGCCTGCTGTTCGTCTGGCTGCTCGCCGCGGCTCCCTATCCGCTGGTCACGGCGGCCGCCAACGACAGCGCCCTGCTCTGGATCGGGTACCCGACCTTCGACACCTACGCGCTCCTGCTGATGGCCCTGGCCCTCGTGGGCCTGTTCCGCCGCGAGCTGGGCGGGGAATCGAACGAGGCCAGCATCGCCTCCGGCGGCGGGCTATCCCTTCATGGGGCCGGTTAACCCTTCACGTCGAGCGACGCCGCAGCCTCAAACGACAAGACCCCCAGGTTTTGCCTGGGGGTCTTGATTGGTGGAGCCGAGGGGAGTCGAACCCCTGACCTCTACAATGCCATTGTAGCGCTCTCCCAACTGAGCTACGGCCCCGGTATCTGGTCTTTTGGGAACCCCCCGGCCGAGGCGGGGAGCGGCGGATCGCACGGGGTCATTTCGCCCCCGTCCTCCGCGAGCCGGGAAACTAGTGTCGGCTCAGCCGAACTGCAAGAGAAAAAATCTGCTTCCGGCGCCTGCCTCAGCGCTCCTCGTCGTCTTTCTCGATATCGATGTTGAGGTCGTCGTCGTCGTCCAGGTCGTCGGTGTCTTCGAGCAGGTCGTCGTCCAGGTCGTCGTCCAGCTCCTCGTCGTCGTCATCCTCGTCATCGTCGTCGTCGCCGAGAGTGGGCTTGATGCCCTTTGTGTAGTTGGCCTCGTCGTCCTCGTCCTCGTCGTCGTCACTGTCATCGAGCTCGTCGTCGGCCATGGCGTCGAGCGAGACTTCCTTGGAATCCTCGTCCTCGTCTTCGTCTTCCTCGTCGTCGAGGGTTTCGTCCTCCAGCTCCTCTTCGTCGTCCTCGACCGCCTTCTTCGCTGCTGCGGGCTTGGGCGGTTTGGCGGCCTTGACCTTGCGGGCGCGTAAGGACGCGTCCGGGTCGAATGCGGTACCGCACTTGGGACAGACAATGGGCGTGCGCTTCAAGTCGTAGTACTTGGCGCCGCAGGATTGGCAGATACGCTTGGTTCCCCAATCGGCTTTCGTCACGGCAAAGGCTCCCCTCGGATAGGCGGTGCGCGGCAGGCAGCCAGACCGGCCGGCGCATTGGTAAGCTACTTTTCGGCAATTGCCATGATCGGCCCCGGCTGTCAAAAGATAAATCCGCGAAGCGGCGCCACCGGGCTGCGCTGCTTGTGAGCCTGTGCTTTTGCAGGTAGGAACGAGGCCCGCACCGCTGGGAAGAGAGAGGCATGACCGCGCTGACCGCCCATCCGTCCGAAAGGCTCACCGGCCGCGCCCGCGTCCCGGGCGACAAGTCGATCTCGCACCGCGCGGTGATGCTGGGCGGCCTTGCCGTCGGGGAGACCCGCATCAGCGGCCTGCTGGAGGGCGAGGACGTGCTCTCGACCGCCGCCGCCATGCGCCAGCTCGGCGCCGAGATCGAGCGGAAAGAGGACGGCGCCTGGCGCATCTGGGGCCGCGGCCTGGGCGCGCTCTGCGAGCCGTCGGACGTGCTGGACCTGGGCAACTCCGGCACCTCGGCGCGCCTGCTGTCCGGCATCCTGGCGAGCCACCCCATCGTTTCCGTCATGACCGGCGACGCCTCGCTCAGACGCCGTCCCATGGGGCGGGTCACGGTCCCGCTGGGCAGGATGGGCGCGCAGTTCATCACCCGCGAAGGCGGGCGTCTGCCCATGACGGTGGTCGGCTCCGACAGTCTTCTGCCGCTGCGCTACAAGCTTCCCGTCGCCTCCGCCCAGGTGAAATCCGCCATCCTGCTCGCCGGACTCAACACCGCCGGCGTGACCGAGGTGATAGAGCCGGTCGCCACCCGCGACCATTCCGAGCGCATGCTGCGCGCCTTCGGCGCTCACCTTGAGATCGACGACACGCCGGAAGGCCGCTCGATCCGAGTGACCGGCCAGCCCGAGCTGCACGGCTGCGCCGTCGAGGTTCCCGCCGATCCTTCCTCCGCCGCCTTTCCCATCGTGGCCGCGCTTCTGCTGGAGGGCTCGGACCTGCTGCTGCCCGACGTCGCCATGAACCCGGCGCGCATCGGCCTGATCGAAACGCTGCGGGAGATGGGCGGCGACATCGAGGAACAGAACCGGCGGGAAGCGGCGGGCGAGCCGATCGCCGACCTGCGCGTTAGAGCCAGCCGCCTCCAGGGCGTTTCGGTGCCGCCCGAGCGCGCGCCCTCCATGATCGACGAGTATCCCGTGCTCTTCGTCGCCGCCGCCTGCGCGCAAGGCCGCAGTCATTTCGCCGGACTCGAGGAACTGCGGGTCAAGGAGAGCGACCGTCTGGCCGTCATGGCCGAGGGGCTCGCCGCCTGCGGCGTCGCCCTGAAGGCCGGGAAGGACGATCTGACGGTCGAGGGCTGCGGCGGACGCCCCAAGGGCGGGCAACGGGTCGCCACCCATCTGGATCACCGTATCGCCATGGCCTTTCTGATCCTGGGCCTGGCCGCCGAACAGGCCGTGACGGTGGACGACGCCAAGCCGATCGAGACCTCCTTTCCCGGTTTTGCCGGGCTGATGGGCTCCATCGGCGCAAAGCTGACCAGGGAGGAAGCGGCGTGATCGTGGCGGTCGACGGGCCCGCCGGCGCGGGAAAGGGCACGCTCGCCCGCCGTCTCGCCGCCAGCCTCGACTTCGCCTATCTGGACACCGGGTCGATTTACCGCGCCGTCGCGGCGCGCCTGCTGGCCGAAGGCGGCGACCCTTTGGACGCCGGGGCCGCAGCGGCGGTCGCCGAGAAGCTTTCGCCCGGCGACCTGGAGCGCCGCGACCTGCGCGCCGAGGCGACCAGCCAGGCCGCGAGCCAGGTCGCCAGTTATCCGGGCGTCCGCCGGGCGCTGTTGGCTTTCCAGAGGGATTTCGCCGCCCATCCTCCGGAGGGAAAGGCGGGTGCGATCCTGGACGGGCGGGACATCGGAACGGTGATCTGCCCCGAGGCCGAGGCCAAGATCTTCGTCACCGCGAGCCTGGAGGAGCGGGCGCGCCGGAGACATAAGGAGTTGCTTGATCGCGGAGAGGAGTCTATATACGCGCGCGTCCAGGACGAGATGGCCGCGCGGGACAAACGCGACAGCGAACGGGCGGAAGCGCCCTTGAAGCCCGCCGAAGACGCTTTCGTACTGGACACGACCGAGCTGGACATCGACGCGGCCTATGCCGCGGCCCTGTCTTATCTGCGTTCGCGCATGGAACCCCGCGAGCCGCAGTGACTTTCGAACCGAGTAGGGCTCCTTAACCTCTAGCGTTGACTGTTCGATTAACGCCCGGGGCCGATCGAAGACGAGAAGATCGACGAACCTTGGGAAGACCGCCGGTAAACCGGCTGGCCCGGATAGCGACGAATAAGCGAAGAGGACGATCCTTTACCCATGGCTACAGCCACCCCCCAGAAAGAAGATTTCGAAGCGCTCCTCGAAGAGAGCCTCGGCCAGTCCGAGCGTCTCGAAGGCAGCGTCCTGAAAGGCACCGTGATCGCCATCGAAGGCGACGAGGTGCTGGTTGACGTCGGCCTCAAGTCCGAAGGCCGCGTCGCCCTGAAAGAGTTTTCCTCCCCCGGCAAGCCCGCCGAGCTGAAGGCCGGCGACGAGGTCGAGGTCTATCTCGAGCGCATGGAGAACCGCTCCGGCGAGGCCATGCTGAGCCGCGAGAAGGCCCGCCGCGAGGAGTCCTGGAACGAGCTGGAGAAGGCCTTCGAGGCCGGCGAGCGGGTCACCGGCGCCATCTTCGGCCGCGTCAAGGGCGGCTTCACCGTCGACCTGGGCGGCGCCGTGGCCTTCCTGCCCGGCAGCCAGGTGGACATCCGCCCGGTGCGCGACGTGGGCCCGCTGATGGGCACCCCGCAGCCCTTCCAGATCCTGAAGATGGACCGCAGCCGCGGCAACATCGTGGTGTCCCGCCGCGCGGTTCTGGAAGAGACCCGCGCCGAGCAGCGCGCCGAGGTCATCGAGAACCTCAAGGAGGGCCAGGTGCTCCAGGGCGTGGTGAAGAACATCACCGACTACGGCGCCTTCGTGGACCTGGGCGGCGTCGACGGCCTGCTGCACGTCACCGATATTTCCTGGAAGCGCATCAACCACCCGAGCGAGGCGCTTTCCATCGGCCAGACCGTGGACGTCCAGGTCATCCGCTTCAACGCCGAGACCCAGCGCATCTCCCTGGGCATGAAGCAGCTTGAGGCCGACCCCTGGGAGGGCGTGGCCGCCAAGTATCCGGTCGGCGCCAAGTTCATCGGCCGCGTCACCAACATCACCGACTACGGCGCCTTCGTGGAGCTGGAAGCCGGGATCGAGGGCCTGGTCCACGTCTCCGAGATGAGCTGGACCAAGAAGAACATCCACCCGGGCAAGATCGTCTCCACCTCTCAGGAGGTCGAGGTCATGGTGCTGGACGTGGACGAGCAGAAGCGCCGCATCTCGCTCGGCCTGAAGCAGACCATGGAGAACCCCTGGGACGGCTTCCAGGCCAACTATGGCCCGGGCAGCGAGCTGGAAGGCGAGATCAAGAACATCACCGAGTTCGGCCTTTTCGTGGGTCTGCCCGGCGATATCGACGGCATGGTTCACCTGTCCGATCTGGACTGGAACCGTTCCGGCGAGGAGGCCATCCAGGACTTCAACAAGGGCGACATGGTGAAGGTCAAGGTGCTGGACGTCGACGTCGAGAAGGAGCGCATCTCGCTTGGCATCAAGCAGCTGGCCGACGATCCCTTCGCCGCCGCGATCGCGGGCGTCAAGAAGGGCGACGTCGTCACCTGCACCATCACCGAGGTGAACGACAACGGCATCGAGGTGGCGATCACGGACGGGGCCACCGGCTTCATCCGCAAGGCCGATCTCTCCCGCGAGCGCTCCGAGCAGCGCCCGGACCGCTTCGCCGTGGGCGAGAAGGTTGACGCCAAGGTCACCAACGTGGACCGGAAGTCGCGCAAGCTGAGCCTGTCGATCAAGGCCCGCGAGATCGAGGAAGAAAAGGAAGCGATGGAGAACTACGGCTCCAGCGATTCCGGCGCTTCGCTCGGCGACATCCTGGGCGCGGCCCTGTCTCAGGCCAAGGAAGGCGCTGAGGAAAAGGGCGAAGAGAAGCCCAAGGCCAAGAAGGCTCCCGCCAAGGCCACCAAGACCGCCAAAGCCAAGAAGACCGAGGACAAGGCTGAGGACGCGGCTGAAGAGAAGGCCGAAGAGGCCTCCGACGACGCCGAGGAGAAGTAAGCTCTCTCCCGCCGCTGGCGGGTCAGCATGAGCCGATAAGAGGGCCCGGTGTTCGACGCCGGGCCCTTTTCTTTGATGAAGTATTTAGAATGCCGCCAAAAAAACGTGGCAATATAAGCACTTAGTCTTGACTGTGCGCCGCGCCTCTGGCAGCGTCATCGGCCTTGGGAGGATGCCAGGGGCTCTTTGAGCCGGTCAGGGCGCTCTTTCGGAAGGCAAGAATACAAAGAAACGTGGGTCGGTCACCGAACGGGAGCGGAGACCGGGCTCGAGAGCAGGGTAGGGGAGACTCGTCCAAGATGACAAAGTCCGAATTGATACAGCGCATCGCTGAAATCAATCCGCATCTCTATCACCGTGACGTCGAGCGCATCGTGAACACGATCTTCGATGAGATCACGACCGCCTTGTCGCGGGGCGACCGCGTCGAATTGCGCGGCTTCGGGGCCTTTTCGGTCAAGCAGCGGGACGCGCGCATCGGGCGCAATCCGCGCACCGGCGAGAAGGTCGAGGTCGAGGAGAAGGTCGTTCCCTACTTCAAGACCGGGAAGCAGTTGCGCGAACGCCTGAACGACGAGTAGGCCGGCGCCCGCCTGCCGCCTCTACCCAAATTCCAGACCGCCTGCTAGCCTGAGCCAACGCGAGTGATCGCGCCTCATTCCTTGCAAGAGAGGGTCCGGCCCCGTGAAGCATCTTTCCTGGATCATCACCCTGCCGATCACCATCGTCGCGGTGGTTTTCGCACTGTCGAACCGCCAACCCGTCGTGATCGACATCTGGCCGCTGGAGTTGAGCCTGACGGCGCCGCTCTATCTGGTGCTGCTGCTGGCCGCGCTGGTCGGATTCATCCTGGGCGGCATCGCCATGTGGTTCACCGCCGGACGAAGCCGAAAGCGCGCCCGCGAGGCGGCGGCCAAACTGCGGGAGATGGAAGGCCAGATCGCAAACCTGAAGCGCAGCGAGCAGCTGCGCAGCGCCGCCAACGATAGCGTGGCGCAAGGGCCCGGCGGGGGCCAGGCGCGCCTGACCAGCGCGCGCGGCTAGCTGCCGTCCGGACGGTCCGCTCCGCCTCGCCATGCGCATCCTTGCCGCCTCCGATGTCGCCGGAGCCCTTGACCTGGAATCGACGGTCGAGCGCCTGCGCCAGGCTTGGCGCGGGCAGGAGGTGCAGCCCGGCCCCCTGGACCTCGACCTGCCGACCCTCGATGGACCCGGCGCAAGGCTCTCGCTCCTGCCCGCCTGGCAGCTTGGGCGCTTCGTCGGCCTGCGCATCACGACGGCCTTTCCCGGCAACGAGGAACGCGACACCCCCGTGGAGATGAGCAGCTACCTGCTGCTGGACGGGCGCAGCGGACAGCCGGTGGCGCTGATCGACGGCGCGCTTCTGGTGCGCAGGCGCGCGGCCGCGACCTCGGCGCTGGCGGCCGGCTATCTCGCGCGACCGGATTCCGAACGCCTCTTGATGATCGGAGCCGGGGCCATGGCCGGCCATCTGATCGAAGCCCACGCCAAGGTCCGCCCGATCTGCAACGTCTTGATCTGGAGCCGCAACGCCGGGCGGGCCAAGCGCCTCGCCAAGCGCCTGGACCGGCGCGATTTCCGCGTGGCGGCGACGGAGGACCTGGGCGAGGCGGTGCGCGGCGCGCACATCATCTGCTCGGCGACCCGCAGCCCCGACCCCCTGATCGAAGGGGCATGGCTTCAGGAAGGACAGCACCTCGACCTGGTGGGCTCCACGAGACTCGAGGTCTCCGAGTGCGACGCCGCCACCCTGCGGCGCGCGCGGCTGTTCGTGGACTCGCGGGAAGAGACGCCCCACCGCTCGGGCGAGCTCGCCGCTGCGCTGGCGGCGGGTGCGATTCAGCCAGAGGACATCGCCGCCGACCTCTTCGAGCTGACGCGCGGCGAGCGGGCGGGACGGCGCTATTATGACCAGATCACGCTTTTTAAATCGGTCGGACTCGGCCTTGCCGATTTGGCTGCGGCCCAACTTGTGCTACAGCGGCGCTAACCGAAAGCAAAGGAGCAGCGCCCCATGTCCGATCCATCGCCCCGAGAGCGCATCCTGGTTGCGCTCGACACCCAGGACTTGAGCCGCGCCGCCGCGCTCGCCAAGGATCTGCGCGGGTTGGTCGGGGGCATGAAGATCGGCAAGGAGTTCTTCACCGCCAACGGCCCGGACGGGGTGCGCGCCGCGGTGAGCGGCCAGCCGCTCTTCCTCGACCTGAAGTTCCACGATATTCCCAACACGGTGGCGGGCGCGATCCGCGCGGCCTGTCACTTGCACCCCATGATCGTCAACGTCCATGCCGCGGGCGGACGGGCCATGATGGAGGCCGCCGCCGAGGCCGCGCGCGAAGCGGCGGAGGACCTGGAAGTCGAACGGCCGCTGGTCATCGCCGTCACGCTGATGACGAGCCTGGACGAGGCGGACCTGAAGGAGGTCGGGATCCAGGGGCCGATGGAGGAACGCGTGGTCGCCCTGGCGCGGCTCGCGCAGGACTGCGGGCTCGACGGCGTGGTCTGCTCCGCGCGGGAGATCAAGGCCCTGCGCGCGGCTTGCGGTGAGACCTTCACGCTGGTGGTGCCGGGCATCCGTCCGGCCTGGGCCGCAAGCGGCGACCAGAAGCGCGTGATGACCCCGGCGCAGGCCGTCGCCGAAGGCGCCGACTATCTGGTGATCGGCAGGCCCATCACCGGCGCCGACAACCCCGCCGCCGCCGCCAAACGCATCATCGAGGAGTTGGATAGCGCGTGAGCGACCCCCATAACCCCGAGGACCCCCAGGACAGGCAGATTGGCGGCCAGCAGGGCGGCGGCGCCTCTTCCGGACCGCCGCCGGGCCCGGTGCGCGATCTGGCGGTCGGCCCAACGGTTCGGGACGTCTTTCTGGCGATCTTCGGCAATCTGCCCGCGTTGCTGCGCCTGATGGCGCTGCCTGCGGCCCTTCAAGCGGGCATCACGCTGATCGTGATGAGCGGCATCGAGAGCGGCGAGATCACCATGCAGGACCTTGCCTCCTTCCTGATCCCGCTGCTGCTTTTCTCCATGCTGCCCATGGCGGTCTTCGGATATGGCTGGCTGCGCTACCTGCTGCTGGGCGCCGGGGGCGCGCCGCTTCTCTGGCCGCGTGAGATCAAGGCCGTGATGAAGCTCTTTTTCAGCCTGCTCGGCATCCTGATCGTGTCCAGTCTCGCCGGTGCGCTGGCCTCCAACCTCGGGATCATGGTCCTGGGGCTGCCCACGGGAGGGCCGGCGAGCCTCGCTCAGTTCCTGCCCATCGCCCTCATCAGTCTCGGCGTCTCGCTCTGGCTGCTGCTGCGTCTGGGCCTCGTGCTGCCCGCCCGGGCGCTGCAGGAGAGCTACAGCCTGCGCCATTCCTGGAACCAGACCAAAGGCCAGAGCATGGCGCTGCTGCTGGCCGCCATCGCAACCCTGCCGCCGGTCTACATCGTCTCGGTCTTCCTTTCGAGCCTCACCGGCGGGGTGGCGGGCGTGATCCTCTCCGCCATCGGCATCCTGCTGGTCCAGGCCGCGTTCTTCGCGCTGCTGGCCAGCGCCTTCCGCCAGATCAGCGGCTGGGTCCCGCCCAACTGACAGGTCCGGGCCGACAAAATAAGACAAAAATGACGCTCCCTCCCGCCTGAAGCCGCTTTAAGCTGCGCAGGAACATATATCGAACATCATGGCTGTGCTCAAAGGCGCAAGTCGACCGAAAGGGCAGTAGGGTCAAAGGGCAGCGGGATCAAAGGGCGGTGGGATCATGGTGACGGCGCAGGACGAGCAACCTTCGGCGCATCAGGAAAACCTCCAGGATGTCTTGGGCGACTCGCTCAAGATCGCCTTCAAGAACTGGAAGGCGATGTTGGGGTTTGGTTTGCCCCTTTCCCTGGTGGCTATGTTCGCGGTCTTCCTGCTTTGGAAGGCGGACGTCGGCGTCGATCCCTTTCTTTACGGCTATCAAGTGATAGAGGTGATCGCGGTCGCGCTCTTCGCGGCGCTTTGGGTGCCCTGGTTGGAGCAGTCACTGGAGATCCGGCGCTGGCCGCGGCCCTTCGCGGTAACCTTCCTATGGGCGGTCGCGGGCACAATCCTGATCAGCGTGGTCGCGGGCGTGGTCATCGCTGCGAGCGAGGCTTTGATCACGGGCCCGCTCGGGTTGGAGATCACCTCTATCGGCTCGATCGCCATCCTCAAGCTCGCCAGCGCACTGGCGTACTCCCTGACCGGAGCCCTCTTTGCGGGATGGTTGGTGGTAGGGAGCAAGATGCCGGTCTTCGGGGCGCTCGGGGGAGCGCTCAAGCGTCAGTTCCATTTCTTCGCCATCTGCGCCCTGCTGACGATCGCCAGCTCGATCATGGGCGGCCTTGCGGGGGCGGCCATCGGCGCCATCCTCGGTTTCCTGACCGGGTACGGCCTTTGGGAGCAGACCATCGTGGAGTTCCTCGCCAAGATGATCTTCCACGCCTTCCTGCTGGCCTTCTCCCTCATGGCGCTGCACCAGGTTTATCCCGCGTTTCAGGAAGAGCCTCATGCCGGGTGAGTCGGGGAAGAAGGCTTCCGGCCTCAAATAAGAGACGACGCTCGCACTAGACGGCGCCGCGCGGCTGCATTACCTAAGGCGCTATGGCGATCGAGGTGAAAATCTGCGGGCTGTCGGACGAGCAAGGCGTCTCCGCCGCTTTGGCGGGCGGGGCGGACTTGCTTGGTTTCGTCTTCTATCCGCCGAGTCCGCGCTACGTCGCGCCGGCGAGCGCCGCGGCGCTCTGCCGCTATGCGGGCGAGCGGGCGCTGCGCGTCGGGCTCTTCGTCGATCCCAGCGACGACCTGCTGTCCTCGATCCTGGCGGCGGCGCCGCTCGACATGGTGCAGCTGCATGGCAAGGAGACGCCGCAACGCGTGGCGGAGATCCGGGAGCGCTTCGGCCACCCGGTGATGAAGGCCCTGCCGGTCGCAGAGGCCGCAGACCTGGAGGCCGCCGACAAGTACCTTCCGGTGGCCGACCGCCTGCTGTTCGACGCCAAGCCGCCCAAGGGCATGAAGGACGCCCTGCCGGGCGGCAACGCCCTTTCCTTCGACTGGAAGATCCTGGCCGGGCGCGACTGGAAGCGGCCCTGGATGCTGGCGGGCGGCCTCTCGCCCGACAACCTAGCCGAGGCGGTGAAGATTTCGGGCGCACGGCGGGTCGATGTCTCCTCCGGCGTCGAGTCCAAGCCCGGCAAGAAGGACCCGGAGCGCATCAAGGCGCTGCTCGCCATCGCCAAGGGCCTCTAAGCCAAGGCAAAAACGCGCGGGCGGCAGTTGCCCCGGACTGCGTCTTGGGGCAGAGTGCGCGGCGCTTTCAATCAGGCACGAAACTGCGGGACAAAGAGCATGGCCAAGCCGCTCAACAGCTACAGAACCGGCCCCGACGAGCAGGGGCATTTCGGCATCTTCGGCGGACGCTACGTCGCCGAAACCCTGATGCCCTTGATCCTGGAGGTCGAGAAGGCCTACGCCGACGCCAAGGCCGACCCGGATTTCTGGACCGAGTTCGACTACTACCTGAAGCACTACGTGGGCCGCCCGAGCCCGCTCTACTACGCCGCGCGCCTGACCGAGGAGCTGGGCGGCGCGAAGATCTACTTCAAGCGCGACGAGCTGAACCACACCGGCGCGCACAAGATCAACAACTGCCTGGGCCAGATCCTGCTGGCCAAGCGCATGGGCAAGAAGCGCATCATCGCCGAGACCGGCGCGGGCCAGCACGGCGTGGCCACGGCCACGGTCTGCGCGCGCTTCAACCTGCCCTGCGTGGTCTACATGGGCGAAGAGGACATCCGCCGCCAGAAGCCTAACGTCTTCCGCATGAAGCTGCTGGGCGCCGAGGTGATTCCCGTGACCTCCGGCACCGGCACCCTCAAGGACTCCATGAACGAGGCGCTGCGCGACTGGGTCGCCAACGTCGAGGACACCTTCTACATCATCGGCACGGTGGCGGGCCCGCACCCCTATCCGGCCATGGTGCGCGATTTCCAGTCCGTGATCGGGACCGAGACCCGCTGGCAGCTGGAAGAGCAGGAAGGCGAAGGCCGCCTGCCCGATTCCCTGGTGGCCGCCATCGGCGGCGGCTCCAACGCCATGGGGCTCTTCCACCCCTTCCTGGACGAGCCGGACATCGAGATCTACGGCGTCGAGGCCGCGGGCTTCGGGATCGAGACCGGCAAGCACGCCGCCTCGCTGACCGGCGGGCGTCCCGGCGTGCTGCACGGCAACCGCACCTACCTGTTGCAGACCGAGGACGGCCAGATCATCGACGCGCACTCCATCTCGGCGGGTCTCGACTACCCCGGCATCGGGCCGGAGCACGCCTGGCTGCACGAGAGCGGTCGGGTGAAATATGTCTCCGTCACCGACGACGAGGCACTGGAGGCCTTCAAGCTCTGCACCCGCACCGAGGGGATCATCCCGGCGCTGGAGCCCTCGCACGCGCTGTCGGTGGTCAGCAAGATCGCGCCCGAGAAGCCGGCCGACCACATCATGGTGATGAACCTCTGCGGGCGCGGCGACAAGGACATCTTCGCCGTCGCCGAAAAACTCGGCATGGAGATGTGATCCGCCATGAACGCGCGCCTTTCCGATTCCGGACGCCTCGAGAAACGCTTCGCCGCCCTGAAGGCCGAAGGGCGCGGCGGCCTCGTCACCTTCATGACCGCGGGCGACCCGGACCTGGAAACCTCCTTTGAGATCCTGGCGGGCCTGCCCAAGGCGGGCGCCGACGTGATCGAGATCGGCATGCCCTTCTCCGACCCCATGGCCGACGGCCCGGCGATCCAGGCCGCGGGCCTGCGCGCGCTCAAGGGCGGCATGACGCTCACCAAGACGCTTGCGCTGGTGCGCCGCTTCCGCGAGACCGACGCCGAGACCCCGGTGATCCTGATGGGCTACTACAACCCGATCTACTCCTACGGCAACGACCGCTTCCTGAAGGACGCGCGCGAGGCCGGGGTGGACGGGCTGATCGTGGTCGACCTGCCGCCC
The DNA here is from genome assembly GCA_037379885.1 of Limibacillus sp. Lineage (NCBI taxonomy): Bacteria > Pseudomonadati > Pseudomonadota > Alphaproteobacteria > Rhodospirillales > Rhodovibrionaceae > Limibacillus > Limibacillus sp. The sequence continues at coordinate 31,582 of JARRJC010000026.1, read as the reverse complement.
GAAGAGGACGACGAGCTCTGCATCCCGGCGCTCAACGCCGGGCTCAACTTCATCCGCCTGGCGACGCCCACCACCGACGACAAGCGCCTGCCCAAGGTGCTGAGCAACACCTCCGGTTTCGTCTACTACGTCTCCATCATGGGCATCACCGGCACCCGTTCGGCGGCGGAGGCGGATATCGAGGCCGCGGTCGCACGCCTGAAGCAGCACACCGATCTGCCGATCGCCGTGGGCTTCGGCATCAAGACGCCCGAGCAGGCCGGGGCCGTGTCCCAGGCCGCCGACGCCGCCGTGGTCGGCTCCGCCCTGGTCGCCAGGATCGCGGAGCACCTGGACGAGAACAACAAGGCGCAACCCGGCCTGACCCAGGCTGTGCTAGACTTCGTCGCCGAGTTGGCCGGGGGCGTCAGGGGCGCCCGCAGCGGCGCGGCTTGACGCAACAGTCCGAGGGGAACTAAGCAGAACGCCATGAACTGGATCGCAAACTACGTTCGCCCGAAAATCCGCGGCCTGATGAAGAGCCGCGATGTCCCCGACAACCTCTGGGACAAGTGCCCGGCCTGCGGCCAGATGATCTTCGCGCGCGAGCTGGAGAAGAACCTGCGCGTCTGCACCCACTGCGACCATCACCTGCGGCTCGGCGTGAAGCAGCGCTTCGAGCTGCTGTTCGACGAGGGCAAGTACACCAAGGTGGAACTGCCGAAGTCCGTCGTGGACCCGCTCAAGTTCCGCGACCGCAAGCGCTACAGCGACCGCCTGAAGGAAGCCCAGAGCAAGGTCGGCGGACAGGACGCCATCCAGGTCGCCCACGGTTCCATGGGCGGGCACCCGGTGGTGATCGCCTGTTTCGACTTCTCCTTCATGGGCGGCTCCATGGGCATCGCGGTTGGCGAAGGCCTGCTGGCCGCCGCCAAGCTGGCGGTCTTGCAGAACGCCTCCCTCATCGCCGTTCCGGCCTCGGGCGGCGCGCGCATGCAGGAGGGCATCCTCTCCCTCATGCAGATGCCGCGCAGCACCATCGCGGTGGACATGGTGAAGGAAGCCGGGCTTCCCTACATCGTTCTGCTGACCGATCCCACCACCGGCGGCGTCTCCGCCTCCTTCGCCATGCTGGGCGACATCTCCGTTTCCGAGCCGGGCGCGATCATCGGCTTTGCCGGCCGCCGCGTCATCGAGGAGACCATCCGCGAGCAGCTTCCGCCCGACTTCCAGACGGCGGAATACCTGCTGGAGCATGGCATGGTGGACATGGTGGTGGACCGCCGCGAGCTGCGCGACCGGCTCTGCCAGGTCATCGACCTGCTGCGCCGCCCCGGCCCCGCCGCCAAGATCCTGACCATGGATAAGAAGCGCGAGGAGAAGGCCGCCAAGGCCGCCGAGGCGGAAAAGAAGGCCGAGGCCAAGAGCGAGAAGTCCGAGGACAAGGCCGGAAAGCCGGAGCCCAAGCCCGAGAAGTGAGCCCCCTGGCATGACCCGCGGTCCCGCCGCGCCCAGAAGCGACGCCATTCTGGAGCGGCTGCTTAGCCTCCACCCCAAGATCATCGACCTGTCGCTCGGCCGTCTGGAGCGGCTGCTCGCGCGCCTCGGGAACCCCGAGACGCGGCTGGCCCCCGTGGTCCACGTCGCGGGCACCAACGGCAAGGGCTCGACCGTCGCCTACCTGCGCGCCATGGCCGAGGCGGCGGGCCTGCGCGTCCAGGTCTACTCCTCGCCCCATCTGGTGCGCTTTCACGAGCGCATCCGGCTTTCCGGCGGCCTGATCTCCGAGCCCGAGCTTTCCCGGCTTCTGGAGGTCTGCGAGGAGGCGAACGGGGGCGAGCCCATCACCTTCTTCGAGATCACCACGGCCGCCGCCTTCCTCGCCTTCGCGAGCGAGGAGGCCGACCTGCTGCTGCTGGAGGTCGGCCTGGGCGGGCGGCTGGACGCCACCAACGTGATCGGCGAGCCGGCCTTGTCGGTGATCACGCCGGTCTCCCTCGACCATCAGCAGTACCTGGGCGATACGCTGGAGCAGATCGCCTTCGAAAAGGCCGGGATCATCAAGGCCGGCAGGCCCGTCGTCATCGGCCCGCAGCAGCCCGCCGCCCGGGCGGTGATGCTGCGCCAGGCGGAGAACCTCTCCGCGCCGACCATCGTGGAGGGCCGCGACTATCACTGCGCCGAGGCGGCGGGCGGCGGCGCGCTGTCCTTTACCTGGCGGGACGAGCCGCCGAGGCCCGAGCCGGTGCCCAACCTCTACGGGCGGCACCAGAGCGAGAACGCCGGCATGGCGCTGGCCGCCGCCGAAGTGCTGGCCGGGGCTGGATTCGCCATCCCGCGCGAGGCCATGAGCCAGGGCCTGACCCGCGCCTACTGGCCGGGGCGCATGCAGAAGCTGGAAGCGGGCCGCCTCTGCGACCTGCTGCCCGAAGGCTGGGAGCTCTGGCTCGACGGCGGCCATAACGAGAGCGCGGGCGAGGCGCTGGCGAGAAGCCTCGGCGCCTGGCGCGAGAAGCCGCTGCATCTGGTCTATGGGATGCTGAACACCAAGAACGAGCGTCAAGGCCGCCCTCACCGAGCTGACCCGCAGCGAATCGCCCAAAGGCCCCGCCCGCATCCTAATCTGCGGCTCCCTCTATCTCGCCGGGAAGGTGTTGGGGGAGAACGAGGGGTAGGCCCTGTTAGTTCCTGAATGAAAAAACCCCGCGCCAGTTTCCCGGCGCGGGGTTTTTCGTCTCAGTCCCCTGGTGGGGGAGGGCGTTACATGTTCTGTTCGACCCACTCCATCAGCTGCTGCTTGGGCAGCGCGCCGACCTTGGTGGCGGCGACCTGGCCGTCCTTGAAGAGCATCAGGGTCGGGATGCCGCGCACGCCGTACTTCTGGGGCGTCTGCGGGTTCTCGTCGATGTTCAGCTTGGCGATGGTGACCTTGCCTTCCTTCTCGGAGGCGATCTCCTCCAGGGCCGGGCCGATCGACTTGCAGGGGCCGCACCACTCGGCCCAGAAGTCGACGACAACGGGGCCGGAGGCCTTGAGGACATCGGCGTCGAAGCTGCCGTCGGTGACTTTCGTCGTGGTCATCAGCGTTTCCCTCTTGGTCCTTCGTTAAAAAAACGGCCGCCGGTCTGGCGGGGCCGAAAGGTTCTTTTCACGTTCCCCTGACATATAGAAACGCCCCCCCGGAAGCGTCAAGGTGAATGCGCGTCCAAGGTCCTTTCACTGATCTGCATCAATCGCGGCGCTTCGGTCCAGAGCAGGTAGCAGGTGACCGGCCGGTCCGGGTAGATCGCCCGCAGAAGCGCGCGGTAGCTGGCCATCTGGCTCAGGTAGACCTCCGGCACCTCCGCCTCCGTCTCGGGCGCGGGGCGGTTGGTCTTGTAGTCGATGATCTTGATCTCCTCCGGCGTCACCAGAAGACGGTCGACCTGGCCGGAAACGCTGCGGGTCCCGATCACGCCGCCGACCGGTGCCTCGGCGCGGCTGCCCGGGCCGAAGAGTCCGGCCAGCTCCGGCGCGCGCAGAACGCCCAGCGTCTCCGTCGTCAGGTCCGCGGCCTGCGCGGCGGAAAGCCCGTGGACCCGCTGGCCGAGGAAGCGCGCCGCCGCCGCCGCCCAGTCCGCCTCCGGCAGGTCCGGCAGGGTCTGGAGCAGACGGTGGACGAGGTTGCCGCGCTTGAAGCGCCAGGCCTGCTCCTCGCCCAGCGGCGAGAGGCTGGCGGGCTCCGGCGCGCTGGGGCGCGAGGGCTGAAGCGGCTTCGTGGGCGTCGGCTCGACCGGCGCTTCGCCGGAGCGCGCCCAATCCGGAAGCGGGTCGAGGGCCGCCCCGGCCGCCGCCTTCTCCTTCTTCTTGACCGGCTCGCTCTGCGGGCAGGAGAGGCGGCGCGCGGAGAGGGTCACGCCCTGGCGCGGGGCCTCCACCTCGATCTCCTCGATGGTGGCGCCCGATTCCGCCAAACGCTCGAAGCCCTGCTGGACATGGCTGTACCAGGCCTCCTCCAGGTCGTCGCGCTCGCCGCGCCAGCCGCAGACGATCAGGCGGTCCTCGGCGCGGGTCATGGCGACATAGAGCAGGCGGCGGCGCTCCTCGGCCTCCCGCTCCTCCATCGCGCGGGCCGTCTCACCGGCCAGCGCGCTGCGTTCGCCCTTGGCGAGCGGGAAGAGCGGCAGCGCGGGGCCGCCCTGGCCGCCCTCCTCCGGGTCTTCGGTCCAGAGCATCTCCCGCGCGGTGCGCTTTGCGCCCAGGGTGTCGGGCAGGATCACCATGGGCGCCTGCAGGCCCTTGGCGGCGTGGGCCGTCATGATCCGCACGGCGTTGGCGCCCTGTTCCAGGTCGCGCTTCACCTGCCGGTCGTCCTGCGCCAACCAGTGCAGGAAACCCTGAAGGCTGGGCGGGTGCAGCCGCGCATGCTCCTGCGCCAGGGACAGGAACTCGTCCAGCGGGTCCTCCGCCTCCGGCCCCAGGCGCGCCAGCATGCGCTGACGCCCGCCCTCGGCCCCCAGGATGCGGCCATAGAACTGATAGGCGCTCTCGAAGCCCTCGCGGTTGTGCTCGGCCTCCAGGAAGCGCCAGGCGGCGGCGAAGGAGGGTTTGCTGGCGCTCTTGCGGCGCAGGCGCTCCCACAGGCTCGCGCCCTTGCGGTCGTAGGCCAGCTCGAACAGCTCGTCTTCCTCCAGGCCGATCAGCGGGCTTTTCAGCACGGCGGCCAGGGTCAGATCGTCTTCGGGCAGCAGCAGCACCTGACCCAGCGCCACCAGATCCATGATGGCGAGCTGATCCATCAGCTTCATGCGGTCGACGCCGGTCACCGGCACCTCGAGCGCCTTCAGCTCGCGCACCAGTTCCGTCACGAAGGCGTTGCGGCGGCGGACCAGCACCATGATGTCGCCGGGCCTGAGGCGGCGCTCCTGCGAGCGAAGCTGGGATTCCGGGTCCTGCGCGCCCGCCGGGTCCGAGGTCATGCGCCAGATGCGCTCGGCCAGGACCGCGGCCAGGGTCCGGCGGGGCTTCTCGGCCTCGAACTGCTGCCTGGCGGGCTCCCAAAGGTTGTGCTGTTCCTTCTCCTCCTCCGGGTCGATGGTCTGCCAGAGGTCCACGCTGCCGGCGTCGCCCTTGCGGAAGGCCGCATGCTCCTGCCAGTCCTCGTCGAAGACCACGCCCTTGTGCTTTTCCGGCGGGGCGAAGACCGCATCGACGGCCTGCAGCACGGCGCGCGTCGAGCGGAAGGACATGTTGAGCGGCACCCGGATCAGGTCCACCCCGGCGGCGTCGGCCAGCTTCTTGTACTGCTCGCGCTTCTTGGCGAAGAGGTCGGGGCGCGCGCCCTGAAAGCCATAGATCGACTGCTTGGGATCGCCCACGGTAAAGAGGCTGCGCTTGGGCAGCTCGGGGCTGCGCCGCTCCTCGGCGGCGGACTCGCCTTCGAAGAACTCGGTCACCAGCGCGCCGATGATGTCCCACTGCTCCGGGCTGGTGTCCTGCGCCTCGTCGACCAGCAGATGGTCGAGGCCGCCATCCAGCTTGTAGAGCACCCAGGACGGCAGGCCCGGCGACGACAGCAGCTTCTGCGCCTTGGCGATCTGGTCGTCGAAGTCGAGCGCGGCCGCCGCCGCCTTCAGCCGCTCGTAAGCGTCCAGCGTGTGATAGGCCATGCGCAGCAGGCCGATGGAAAGCCGCGCCTCCAGGGCCGCGAAGTAGCGCTGGCGTTCGGCGATGAGGCGTTCGGCTTCGGCCCCCAGGATCTCTTCGATCTCCGGACGGTCCCTCTTGATCTGCGCCGAGGGGGAGCGCTTCTGGCGTTCGCCCTTGGCCGTCAGGAAGCCGTTGGAATAGGTGAGGAAGTCGTCCAGCGCCCAGGCCGCCTTGGCGAGACCGGCGCGGATCAGGGCCGCGTTCGCCTTGTCCGTGTCGTTGCTCTCCGCCAGCACCCCGGCGGCCATGAGCAGGTCGCCTTCGCGCGCCTCGCCCATTTCCCGCGCGCGGGCGGCGATCGACTCCGGGCGGACCTTCGGCGGCAGGTCCAGGCGCTGATAGAGCGCCTCCTCGGCGAAATCGAGCGTACCCAGGCGCTCCACGCCGCTGCGCAGGCGGCCGTGCGCGGCGATAAGCTGATTGACCAGCTTGGCGAAATCGGCATCGCCGATGTAACTCACCAGATCGGGCAGCGCCTCGGCCAGCGCGCGCTGAGAGGCCACGTTCGCCAGTACGTCCTCGCGCGCCTCGCGCAGTTTCTCCAGCGCGCTGTTCTCGTCCAGCGTCTCGAAGTTCGGCGTCACGCCCGCCTCCAGGGGAAAGCGCGCCAGCACCGATTGGCAGAAGGAGTGGATCGTCTGGATCTTGAGGCCGCCCGGCGCGTCCAGCATCTTGGCGAAGAGGCTGCGCGCCGCGGAGCGCCGCTCTTCGCTCGGATCGTCCTCGCCCAGGAGCTCTTTCAGCTGCTTATCGAGCGCGGCGTCGCTGAGCGCCGTCCACTCGGCGAGCCGCTCGGCGATGCGCCGCTCCATCTCCGCCGCGGCGGCCTTGGTGAAGGTGAGGCAGAGGATGCGGGTCGGGTCGCCCTCGGCCAGCAGGAGACGCAGCACCCGGTCGCTCAGGACCCGGGTCTTGCCGCTGCCCGCCGAGGCGCCGACCCAAGCGGAGTACCTCGGGTCGGCGGCGAGACGCTGGTTCTCGACCGTGCGGCGGTAGTCCTCGTTGAGGGGCTCGGTGGCGCTCACGGTGTCCAGGCCTCCTCCACATCGCCCGCCCACTCCTTGATGCGGGCGAGGTGCGCATAGTCGTTGTAGCGCAGCGCGTGGGTCGGGCGCGGATAGGCGCGGAAAGGCTCCTTCGGGTCCAGGAAGTGGGCGATGAGACCGGTGAGGCCCGCGAGTTGCTCGTCGATCTCCGCGGCGCTCAACTCGATGCTGATCTCGGCGCCCGCCTTACGCAGTCCGGAGAGCTGCCAATAGACCAGCGCCGCCACCTCCCCGCCGGGCTCCAGCCCCTCGAACCCGCCGGCGCGCAGCATGGCGGCTTCCAGGACGAGCTGAGGGGCGCGCCCATCCTTCACCTCCGCCGCCGAGGGGACGCCGCCCGTCTTGTAGTCGAGCACCCGGTAGCCGCCGCCCACCAACCGCTCCAGCCGGTCGGCCTTGCCGAAGAGCTCGAAGTCCTCCAGGCCCGGCAGCTTCATCCTGCCCCAGCGCTCGGCATAGATCGTGGCGATCTCCTCGCGGCGCGCGCGCTCTGCCGACAGGACCCAATCGGCGATCCGCGCCAGACGCGGCGCCCAGAGGACACCCTGGCTGGGCCGCCGGTCCAGCCTGCTGCTGAGATCGGCGAAGGCATCGCGCAGCGCCTCATCGGCCTCCGCCGGAAGGACGTCGGGAAAGGCCTTGCAGAAGTTCTCCAGCACGTCATGCACGCCGGTGCCGCGCTCGGCTGCGGTGACGTCCGCTTCCAGCGGGTCGAGCGCCTTCAGCTTCAGCACGTTCTTGGCATAGAAGGCATAGGGGTCGCGCTGCAGCCGCTCGACATCCGTGACCGAGGCGCGCTTCGGCCGGGCGGCGGCGGGCGGACAGGGCTCAGGGGCGGCGCAGGGCTGCGGCGCGCCCTCCGGCTGGTCCAGGCTGCGCGCCCAGTGCTTCCACTGCGCGGCCTTCTCCTCCAGCAGGTTCGCGGGCGCGCCCACGGCCTGCAGAAAGGCGTTGAGGCGCAGCAGCCAGCGGGCGGGGACGCTGGGCGTGCCCTCCACGCGATCCGCGCGGGTCATCAGCACCTCGCCCGCGCCCAGCGCCTGCGCGAAGTCATGGGCCGACAGTCCGATCTTGCGTTCGGGCAGCGGCAGGCCGAAGCGTTCGGCCATGGGCCGGCTCATCCAGGGGCTGGGCTGCGTTTCCTTGGGCCAGGCGCCCTCGTTGAGCCCGCCCAGGATCATCAGGTCGGCGCGCTCCAGCCGGGCCTCGACCGTGCCCCAGATGAAGAGCCGCGGGTGGAGCGCGTAGGGACGCCGCACGCTCTCTTCCTCCAGCAGACCGTCGAAGAGATCGGCGTAGGCGCCGACCCGGACCTCTGGGTGCTGGCCCGCGCCCTCCATCAAGCCGCGCAGCAGCTTCGCCGACTGGTCGCCGTCCTCGCCGCGCCAGAGCCGGGCTGCGCCCGGCGTGTCGCCGCTTGAGGCCAGATCCTCGGCAAGACGCAGATGCAGCTCCAGAAGCACCGAAAGCGGCTGCTTCTGGTAGTGCTCCAGAACCGCCGGGCGCAGGAGCTTCGCCAGCTCCTCGAACCAGGGAACGAGGCGGTCCAGCGCCTCCTTGTCGGCCCCCTCCCGCGCGTCCTTACGCGCGTCTTCCAGAAGCGCGCGCAAGGTCGGTAGGTCGGGTTTCGGCGCGGGACCGCGCAGGACCAGACGCTCGAAGTCGCGCAGCCGCAGCCTGAACTCTCCCTCGGCGCTGCCGCCGCGCACCAGCGGGTGCTTCAAGGCGGCCAAAAGATTGAGGGCGCTGGGCCCTTCCGACAGCAGGCGCGCGACGAGGCGCAGGTAGCCGCCGACAGCGGTGTCCTTCAGCGGCACGCCGCCGGAATCATCTATCTCGATACCCCAGCGCCGCAGCTCGACCGCCACGCGCTGTGCGAGGTTCCGGTCAGGGGTCACCAGGGCGCCGGTCTTGCCTGAGGTCTCAAGGGTCTGGCGCAGCGCAAGGGCGATCACCGTCGCCTCTTCCTGCTCGCTGGCGCAGTCGATGCGCGCGACCGATTCGAAGGCCGCCGTCACCTGCCCGGCGGGAAAGCGGAAGGCCCGCTCCATCCAACGCGCGGTCTGCGGAGCGGGCCGCAGCGCTTCGGCCACGATCCGCCGCCTTGCCGCCAAGGGGCCGTCGGATTCCGGCAGCCAGGGTTTCACCTTGCGGCGCTCCAGCCCCATCTCCTTCAACAGCAGCGCCATGCCGAACTGCGGATGGCTCTGGTCGGCGGCGATGGCCTCCCACGCGTCCTCGTCGGCCTCCAGGTCGAGATTGGGCAGGATCACCTCGCCCTGCGGCAGCCCCGCCACCACGGCGATCAGCTTGCGGGGCGCGGGCATGGAGCCGGTCGTGCCCGCGGCGATCACCGGAAAGGCGGGCGGCGAGCGGCGCCAGGCCTCGGCCTGCCATTCGATCAGCAGGCGTTCGCGCCGCGCCTTGGAGGCGACACCGCGTTCGCGCTCCAGGGCGGGCCAGGCTCCGGTGACGATCTCTAGGAAGGTCAGGGTTTTCTGCCAATGTTCGGAGAACTCCTCGGGCACCAGGTCTTCGAGCTTGTCGAAGCTCAGCCCCTCTCGTTCCACCTGATCCAGCAGGCGGGCCAGTTCGCGGGCAAGGCGCAGGTTATGGGCGGGAGAGGCCTCGCCCTCGACCTTCAGCCGCCATTGTTCGACCAGGGTGGAGAGAATGAAGAGCCGTTCGTGCTGGTCGATGGCCTCGGGCAGGGCCGCTCCGGCCTCATCGGGCAGGGCGAGCGGGTCGCTCAGCAGAAGCTCTTCTTCCTCGGTGTCGCCGGTCGCCAGCATGCGCGGCAGGAGCAGCGGGCGGCCGTTGCTCTGGCGCAAGAAGGCCTCGCGCAGCCCCCGGCAGGCGCGCCGGTTGGGCAGCAGGATGAGGTGGCCGGCCAGATACTGCGGATCGTCGCCTGCACGCTTGCAGAGCTCCCCCGCCAGCGTATCGGCGAAGGGCAGCTCGCTGGGCAGGGTGAAGACCTTCATCGCTGGACCGTGTGGAATTCCATGTGGTGAAGCTGCGCCTCGGCGCGCTTCAGGTCGGGCGGCGTTCCGATGTGGAACCACTCGCCGTCATGGCGCAAGCCATAGAGCCGCTCGGCCTCCTGCGCCCGGTCGAAGATCACGTTCATGGAGAAGGGGCCGTCCGGCGTGTTCTCGAAGACCTCCGGCTTGACGATCTGGACCCCGGCGAAGACGAAGGGCGAGACTTGGCGTTCCCTGCGCCGCAGCAGGCGGCCCAGCTGGTCCATCATGAAGTCGCCCGGCCCGTTGTAGCCGATGGCGTAGGCGGTCGGATGCAACAGCAAGAGCAGGTCCATCGCCTCCGCGTCCCACTTGGTCGCCATGCGCGAGAGCGCGGACCTGAGCCCGTTCAACCAGAGGACATCTCCATTGATCAGGAAGAAGGGCTCCGCCCCCAGCAGCGGCAGCGCCTTCTTGGCCCCGCCGCCGGTCTCCAGTATCTCTTCCCGCTCCCAGGAGAAGACGACCTCGATGTCCGTCCTTTTGGAAAGCTGCGCTTCGAGCTGCTCGCCCAGGTAATGGAGGTTGACCACCGCCTCTTCCACGCCCGCCTCGACCAGCCGGTCCAGGATACGGTCGACCAGCGAACGGCCGCGCAGCGCCAGGAGCGGCTTGGGCGTGCTATCGGTCAGCGGCCGCATGCGCTTTCCCAGGCCCGCGCAGAGCACCATGGCCTTCTTCGGAAGCCCGGCGACGGGCTGCTGTGCTTCGGGGGAATCGGTCGTCTTTCCGGTCATCGTGGGGCCGTCTCGCTCTCAACGCTGTTTTCTTTTCTATCCTGGATCATCTTGCCGCCGTCAGACCGGCCTCGGCAAGGCGTGCGGGCCAGGGGTCGGGCCCCTCCAGGCGTACGTGCCTGGAATCCTCGGCAATCTCCATGCGTACGGACAAGGCATGCTCCGGCAGAAGGGGGCCGAGGCGTTCGGGCCACTCGATCAGGGAGATGGCCTCGGCGAAGGCCTCCTCCAGGCCCAGTTCCCAGCAGTCTTCGGGGCGTTCCAGTCGGTAGAGGTCGATGTGCCAGACCGGGCCCGCTGCGCGTTCGTAGGTCTGAACAAGCGTGAAGCTGGGACTCGGCACCTCCTCCGGCCCGCGGGTCCCGTCCGGGTGCGGCAAGGCGTTCAGCAGGGCGCGGGCGAAGGCCGTTTTCCCCGCCCCCAGATCGCCCCTCAGCGCCAGGATGTCTCCGGGCCTCAGCAGCGGCGCCAAGGCCGCAGCCAGCGCCGCCGTCTCGGCCTCGCCGGTGCAGCGGTAGACGCCGTTCACTTCAGGGGGTGGGACAGGGCGTGGCGACTGGGGTTCCATGCCTCGCCTTTTACCCCCGCCGCCCGCGCCGCCGCAACGGCGGAGCGCCCCAGGCCCAGCCTTGCCAAGGCCGCTCCGCGACGCCATCTTTAGCCCCGCCCGCAGAACACACGGCCCCACGAAGACGCAACGGAAGGACCGGACCGACATGGCCGCAAGCCCGCAGGAAACCGAGGTCGCCATCATCGGCGCCGGCCCGGTCGGCCTCTTCGCCGTCTTCGAGTTGGGCATGCTGGGCATCAAGGCCCAGGTCATCGACGCGTTGGACGCCGTCGGCGGCCAGTGCACCGCGCTCTATCCCGAGAAACCGATCTACGACATTCCCGGCATGCCCGAGGTCATGGCCGCCGACCTTGTCGCCCACTTGAAGCAGCAGGCCGCCCCTTTCGAGCCGCTCTATCACCTGGGCCAGCGGGTGGAGAAGCTGGAGCGGCGGGACGATGGCCGCTGGGCGCTGGTCACCTCCAAAGGCACGGAGATTCTGGCCCAAGCCGTGATCGTGGCGGCGGGCGTGGGCGCCTTCGGCCCGCACCGCCCACCGATCGAGGGCATCGAGGACTATGAGGAGAGCGGCGCGGTCCGCTACATGGTGACGCGGCGCGAGGACTTCCGTGGCAAGCGCGTGGTGATCGCGGGCGGCGGCGATTCCGCGCTCGACTGGACCCTTTCGCTTGCCGGGGTGGCTGAGAAGATCTTCGTCATTCACCGGCGCGACAAGTTTCGCGGCGCCCCCGATTCCGTCGCCAAGCTGCGCGCGCTGGCCGAGGAGGGAAGCCTCGTCGAACTGGTGGTTCCCTATCAGCTCCACGGGCTGGAAGGGACGGATGGCAAGCTGGAGGCCGTCATCGCCCAGTCCCTGAAAGGCGAGCAACGCCGCCTTGAGGCCGACCATCTTCTGCCCTTTTTCGGGCTTTCCATGAACCTGGGGCCGATCGCCGACTGGGGCCTGAACCTGGAGAAGAACCACGTGGCGACCACGCCCGCCACCTGCGCGACCAGCGCGCCCGGCATCTACGCCATCGGTGACATCGCGACCTACGAAGGCAAGCTGAAGCTGATCCTCTGCGGTTTCTCGGAAGCCGCCATGACGGCTCATGCGATCCGCAAGCAACTGCACCCCGACGAGGAGCTTCATTGGGAGTATTCGACCACCAGCGGCGTGCCCGGCTCCGACCAGGGGGCCGCTTGATGGCGGGCGGCGGCCGCGTCCTCTTGATCACCGGCTGTTCCTCGGGCATCGGGCTGGAGGCCGCACGCACCATGAAGGCGCGGGGCTGGAAGGTCCTGGCCACCTGCCGCAAGCCCGCGGACTGCGAGCGGCTGCGCGACGAAGGCCTGATCTCCTTTCCCCTCGACTACGAAGACGGCGCGTCCATCAAGGCGGGTTTCCAGCAGGCCCTCGAAGAGGGCGGCGGGCGCATCGACGCGCTCTTCAACAACGGCGCCTATGGCATTCCGGGCCTGATCGAAGACCTGCCGGGCGGCGCGCTCCGCGCGATCTTCGAGGCGAACTTCTTCGGCTGGCACGAGCTGACCCGCCTCGTCCTGCCGGTGATGCTAAAGCAGGGTTCGGGACGCATCGTCCAGAATTCTTCCATCCTGGGATTCGCCGCCATGAAGTACCGCGGCGCCTATAACTCGACGAAGTTCGCGGTCGAGGGCTACAGCGACACCCTGCGCCTGGAGCTGCGCGGCAGCGGGATCGAGGTCTGCCTCATCGAGCCCGGCCCCATCGACACGCTGATCCGCCAGAACTCCTACCCCCACTTCGAGAAGTGGATCGACTGGAAGGGCGCACGCAACCGGGCCTTCTACGAAAAGCAGATGATCCCACGACTGACGGCTGAGGAGGTCCCCACCCCCTTCGAGTTGCAGCCGGAAGCAGTGGTCAAGAAGCTGATCCACGCCCTGGAGTCGCCGAGACCGAGGGCGCGCTACTACGTGACGGTCCCGACCCACGTTTTCGGGACGCTGAAACGGCTGGTCCCGACCCGCTGGCTCGACTGGCTCTCGATCAAGGCCATCGATTGAGCGGCTTTCCGCGACGCGGCACGCTGCTCTAGACTCTTCAGCCGACAGTCGAGCGCGGAGAAGGGGTGCGGCGTGGCGCAGAGCCGGGGCTATAAAGTTTTCTGCCTGACCCTGCTGGGAGTTTTCCTCCTCTACTGGGGGGCCTTGGCGATCGCGCCCTACGACCGGCACGACTGGGTCTTGGAGAACCTGCTGGTCTTCCTTTTCCTGCCGCTGCTCTTGGTGAATCACCGCCGCCTGCCGCTGTCGCGCATCTCCTACGGACTGATCTTCCTCTATGCCTGCCTGCACAGTCTGGGCGCGCACTACACCTACGTGCAGGTCCCCTACGACGCCTGGGGCCAAGCGGTCCTCGGCTTTTCCATCGATGAGTCCCTGGGACTGACGCGCAATTCCTTCGACCGCTTCGTTCACTTCAGCTACGGCCTTCTGATCGCCTATCCGGTGCGCGAGATCTTCTTCCGCATGGCCAATGCGCGCGGCTTCTGGAGTTACTTCCTGCCGCTCGACATCGTCATGTCCACCTCCATGATCTTCGAGCTTCTCGAATGGGGCGTGGTGGAGCTCGTCGCCTCCGACCTGGGCGTCGCCTATCTCGGCACCCAGGGCGATGTCTGGGACGCGCACAAGGACATGGCGCTCGCCTCCCTCGGCGCGCTCCTGGCCATGGCGATCACCGTTGCGATCAACGCCCGCTTGCAGCGCGACTTCGCGCGGGAATGGCACGAGAGTCTGCGGGTCAAGTACGACGAGCCCTTGGGCGAGGTGAAGATCGCCCGCTATCTGAACGAACGGGACTGAGCGGCAGGGGTGAGCGGCAGAGGCGCCCCCGCCTTGGACTCCCCTGCCTTGGACTCCCCTGCCTTGGAATCGCCACTGGTTTCGCGGAATCACTTGGGTTAGAGCTTCTTCATGGCGACGAAAAAACCGGCGAAGGGCAAGACCGCGAAGAAAGGCGGCAAGGCCAAGACGCGCAAGAAGGCCGCTCCCAAGAAGCAGCGGTCTCTGTTGCGCCGTCTGGTGGTCTGGACGCTGGTGCTGGGCATCTGGGGCGCGGTCGCGCTCGGCGGCCTGATCGCCTACTACGCCTACGACCTTCCCGACGTCTCGCGCATGGCGGTGCTGGAGCGCCAGCCCTCCATCACCATTCTGGCGCGCGACGGCACCATCCTGGGCTCTTCGGGCGAGCTGACGGGCGAGGCGCTTCAGGTTGGCGAGATGCCGCGCCACCTGCCGCTCGCCGTGCTGGCGATCGAGGACCGGCGCTTCTACGACCATCCCGGCATGGACCTGATCGGCCTCGCCCGCGCCATGATGACCAACCTTCAGGCGGGCGCGCTGGTCCAGGGCGGCTCCACCATTACCCAACAGCTCGCCAAGAACCTCTTCCTGACGCCCGAGCGCACCATCAAGCGCAAGATCCAGGAAGCGCTCCTGGCCTTCTGGCTGGAGCGCAAGTTCAGCAAGGACCAGATCCTGACGCTCTACCTGAACCGGGTCTATCTGGGGGCCGGGACCTATGGGGTGGACGCCGCCGCCCGGCGCTACTTCGGGAAACCCGCGAGCGAGGTGACGCTCTACGAAGCAGCCCTTCTGGCCGGGCTTTTGAAGGCGCCCTCCCGCCTTGCCCCCACCAACGACCGCGACGCAGCGGAGGAGCGCGCCGAGGTCGTGCTCGCCGCCATGGTGGACGCCGGCTTCATCACCGATGAGACCGCCGCCAGCGCGCGCCGCAGCAAGAGCCCGGCCCTCGCGGTGCCGGGCCCGCGGGCGCGCTACTTCACGGACTGGGTGCTGCAGGAGCTTCAGGCCTTCCTCGGCCGGCCCGACCGCGACCTGATCGTGCAGACCACCCTGGACCCCCGTCTGCAACGGCTGGCCGAACAGGAGCTGGAGGCCGCGCTGAAGCGCGGGGCGGAGATGAAGGTCGGTCAGGCCGCCCTGGTGGCGCTGTCCCCGGACGGGGCGCTGCGCGCCATGGTCGGCGGGCGCGACTACGGTCAAAGCCAGTTCAACCGGGCGACCCAGGCCCAGCGCCAGCCGGGCAGCGCCTTCAAGACCTTCGTCTATCTGGCCGCCTTCGAGGCGGGCTGGCACCCCGACTCCAGGGTGATCGACGAACCGGTTACGGTTGGCAAGTGGTCGCCCGCCAACTACGACGGCAAGTACCGGGGCGAGATCACGCTGCGCCAGGGCTTCGCGCAGTCGATCAACACAGCCGCCGTGAAGCTGGGGCAGTCGGTCGGCACCAAGACGGTGGTGGAGAAGGCGCAGAGCCTGGGTCTGACCGGCATTCAGGGCGGCGACGCCTCGGTGGTGCTGGGAACCTCCGAGACCACGCTGTTGCAGATGACCTCGGCCTACGCCGTTCTGGCGAACCGGGGCCGGGCCGTCTTTCCCTACGGCATCACCAAGGTGAGCGACGCCGCGGGCCGGGTCCTGTTCCAGCAGTCCGAGTTCGAGGGCGCCCTGCTGGTGGAGGCTCAGCCGCTCGCCAAGATCGTGGACGTCATGACCGCGACGGTCGAGTGGGGCACCGGCAAGGCCGCGCGGCTGGAGCGGCCCGCCGCGGGCAAGACCGGCACCAGTCAGGACTTCCGGGACGCCTGGTTCGTCGGCTACACCGCCGAGTTGGTGACCGGCGTCTGGTTCGGCAACGACGACAACAGCCCGACCGACAGGGTCACGGGCGGCGGCCTGCCCGCTGAGACCTGGGCCGCCTTTTCCGCCCGCGCCCTGGCCGGGGAGAGCGCAAAGCCGCTGCCCGGCGCCTCGACGCCCCTGGAGCCGGTCGGCGCACCGCCTGAGGCCGTAGCGGGCGGCAGCGACGATTTCATCGGCGGGCTGCTGAATTCCCTTCGCGGCGTGCTGTCCGGCGAAGAAGGAAGCAGCGGAAGCCAGGGCGGCGGCGGCCTGCTGCGGAACACGCCCGACTATCCAGAAGAGGACCGGCCCGGCGGACAGTGAGGCGCTTCCCGCCGGCGCTCTGGACTCTTAAAGAAACTCAGTTATAGTTGCGCGCGACGCGTACGAGGGCGCTCCCCGGCGCGCCACTTTATAACGAAGCAATGGCGGCGCCGCGGCGACCTCTCCCTTTTCCATAGGGAAGAATGCTGGGCGATCAGCTGACGTTGTGAAGCGGCCGCCCCTGCTTTCAAACAAGCAAGTGTTAAGGAGCCCCTGTTCCATGAAACTCGGACAAGACAGCCTCAAGACCCGCCGCACGCTGGACGTGGACGGCGAGTCCTTTGATTACTACAGCCTGCCCGCCGCCGCGGAGGCCGGGATCGGCGATCTTTCCCGCCTGCCCTTCTCCCTGAAAGTGCTGCTGGAGAACCTGCTGCGCTTCGAAGACGGCGACAGCGTCTCCGTCGAGGACATCAAGTCGCTGGCCGCGCGCGCCAGCGGCGAAGGCGACGAGCGGGAGATCGCCTACCGACCGGCCCGCGTCCTGATGCAGGACTTTACCGGCGTTCCGGCGGTGGTCGATCTGGCCGCCATGCGTCAGGCGATGGTCAAGCTGGGCGGCGACCCGCGCAAGATCAATCCGCTGTCGCCCTGCGACCTGGTGATCGACCACTCGGTCATGGTGGACTACTTCGGCGGTCCGGATGCCTTCAAGAAGAACGTGGAGCGCGAGTTCGAGCGCAACCGCGAGCGCTACGAGTTCCTGCGTTGGGGCCAGAGCGCCTTCGACGACTTCAAGGTTGTCCCGCCGGGCACCGGCATCTGCCATCAGGTGAACCTGGAGTACCTCGCCCAGACGGTCTGGACCAACAAGGTCGAGGGCAAGAACATCGCCTACCCCGACACCGTGGTCGGCACCGACAGCCACACCACCATGATCAACGGCCTCTCCGTCCTCGGCTGGGGCGTGGGCGGCATCGAGGCGGAGGCGGCCATGCTCGGCCAGCCGGTCTCCATGCTGATTCCCGAGGTGATCGGCTTCAAACTGACCGGCGAGATGACCGAAGGCACCACGGCCACCGACCTGGTGCTGACCGTCACCAAGATGCTGCGCGCCAAGGGCGTGGTGGGCAAGTTCGTGGAGTTCTACGGGCCCGGCCTCAAGCATCTGGGCCTGGCCGACCGCGCGACGCTGGGCAACATGTCGCCTGAGTTCGGCTCGACCTGCGCGATCTTCCCGATCGACGCCGAGACGCTCAAGTACCTGCGCTTCACCGGCCGCGACGAGAAGCGCATCAAGCTGGTCGAGGCCTACGCCAAGGCGCAGGGCATGTGGCACGACGACAGCACGCCCGATCCGGTCTTCACCGACTCGCTCGAGCTCGACATCTCGACGGTGGTGCCGTCCATCTCCGGGCCGAAGCGTCCCCAGGACAAGATCAACCTGGACGAGGGCGCTGCCGCCTTCACCCGCCTGCTGGCCCAGGAGCGTGGCATGGACCCGACCGGCCCCGAAGGCGACTTCGCGGCCGAGGGCGGCGCCACGACGAAGGAACATCAGCTGGTCCGCGAGGTCCCGGTGGAAGGGGAGAACTACAGCCTGTCCGACGGTGACGTGGTGATCGCCGCCATCACCTCCTGCACCAACACCTCCAACCCCTCGGTGCTGATCGGGGCGGGCCTGCTGGCCCGCAACGCGCTGGCCAAGGGCCTGAAGGTGAAGCCCTGGGTCAAGACCTCTCTCGCGCCGGGCTCCCAGGTGGTGACCGACTATCTGGAGAAGGCGGAGCTTCAGGACGACCTGGACGGCCTCGGCTTCAACCTGGTCGGCTACGGCTGCACCACCTGTATCGGCAACTCCGGTCCGCTGCCCGACAAGATCGCGGCGGCCGTGGAGGCCGAGGACCTGCTGGTCACCGCCGTGCTTTCCGGCAACCGCAACTTCGAGGGCCGCATCAGCCCGCATGTCCGCGCCAACTATCTGGCCAGCCCGCCTCTGGTGGTGGCCTACGCGCTGGCCGGCTCCATGCGCGCGGACCTCTTGAAGGATCCGCTGGGCGAGGACGCGGACGGAAACCCGGTCTTCCTCAAGGATATCTGGCCCTCCAACAAGGAGATCGCGGACACCATCAGCCGCTCGCTGACGCCCGAGATGTTCCGGGAGCGCTACGGCAACGTCTTCGAGGGGCCCGAGGAGTGGCGCGCCATCAAGACCACGACCAGCGAGACCTACGAGTGGGACAGCGGGTCCACCTACATCGCCGACCCGCCCTACTTCGAGGGCATGACCATGGACCTGCCGCCGCTGGCCGACATCAAGGGCGCGCGCCCGCTGGCCATGCTGGCCGACTCGATCACGACCGACCACATCTCTCCGGCCGGATCGATCAAGAAGGAAAGCCCGGCCGGCGCCTATCTCGGCGAATATCAGGTGCGTCCGGCGGACTTCAACTCCTACGGCGCGCGGCGCGGCAATCACAACGTGATGATGCGCGGCACCTTCGCCAACATCCGGATCAAGAACGAGATGATCCCGGGCGTCGAGGGCGGCTACACCAAGCACATTCCCTCCGGCGAGCAGATGGCGATCTACGACGCCGCCATGAAGTACCGCGAGGAAGGCGTGCCGCTGGTCATCATCGGCGGCAAGGAGTACGGCTCCGGCTCCTCGCGCGACTGGGCGGCCAAGGGCACCAACCTCTTGGGCGTCAAGGCCGTGATCGTGGAGTCCTTCGAGCGCATCCACCGCTCCAACCTGGTCGGCATGGGCGTGCTGCCCCTGCAGTTCAAGGACGGGCAGGACCGCAAGACCTTGAAGCTGACCGGCGAGGAGACCTTCGATATCGAGGGCATCGAAGGCGGCATCAAGCCGCTGATGGACGTGAAATGCACCATCCATCGCCCGGACGGCTCGTCTGAGGACATCACGCTGCTCTGCCGCATCGATACCCAGACCGAGGTGGAGTACTACAAGAACGGCGGTATCCTGCACTACGTGCTGCGCAGCCTGGCCAAGGCCGCTTAAGCCGCTGATAATAAACAAGAAAAAGGCCGCGTTCCCAAAAGGAGCGCGGCCCTTTTTCTGTCCGGCGCTTGATTACAAAGGGCGGCTCAGGCGGGCGATCAGGTCGTCGAGCTGTTCCAGGGTCTTGTAGCTGAGGGTCAGGCTGCCGCCCTCCTCGCGGTGGTGGATCGTCACCTTCACGCCGAGCTCGGCCTCCAGGTCCTTTTCCAGGGCGATGGTGTCGGAGTCCTTCTCCACCTGCTTCTTGATCTTCGTGGCGACCTTGCCCGACTTGACGCTCTGGGACAGCCGCTCGACCTCGCGCACCGAGAGGCCGCGCGCGGCGACCTGCTTGGCCAGCGTCACCGGGTCGGGCGCGCCGATCAGCGCGCGGGCGTGACCGGCGGTCAGCTTGCGCTCGGCGATCAGCTCCTTCACCTGCTTGGGCAGACCCAGAAGCCGCAGAGAGTTGGCGATGTGGCTGCGGGACTTGCCGACCACCTTGGCGATGGCCTCCTGGCTGTTGCCGAACTCGTCGATCAGGCGCTGATAGCCCTCGGCCTCCTCCAGAGGGTCGAGGTCCTGACGCTGCACGTTCTCGACGATCGCGATCTCGAGCGTCTGGGCGTTGTCGAACTCGCGGATCAGGACCGGAACCTCGTGCAGGCGCGCCTTCTGCGCCGCACGCCAGCGCCGCTCGCCGGCGACGATCTCGAAATGGTTCTTCTTGGAGGAGTGAGGCCGCACCAGGATCGGCTGCAGGAGCCCGTTCTGCGCGATGGAAGCGGCGAGCGCGTCCAGCGCCTCCTTGTCGAAGCGCTGGCGCGGCTGGTAGGGGCTCGGCTCGATCCGCTCGATCGGAAGGGTCCGGGGAACCTCCGCCTTGGCCGGCGCGGCGGAGGAGCCCGATGCGGTCTTCTTGCCCTTGGCTGCGGTCTTGGCCGTCGCGGAAGCTTCCGGGGCGGCGGCTTCGCTCGCGCCCTCGTCGAACAGCGCGGCGAGACCGCGTCCCAGGCCCCGCTTCTTGGGTGTTTGAGCCATGACCGTCACACTCCCTCAGGTACGTCTATTGGTTGTTATAGCGTCGCTTCAGGCAGCTTGAACTTCTGCCCGTCGCGCTTCAGCATCTCGGCGGCAAGCCTGATATAGGCCTGCGATCCCTGGCAGCGCCAGTCATAGAGCAGCGCAGGAAGTCCGAAGGAAGGCGCCTCGGAAACCCTTACGTTCCTTGGAATTACCGTCTTGAAGACCTTGTCGCCGAAGTAGGCGCGAACATCGTCGGCCACCTGGTCCGAGAGGTTATTGCGCTTGTCGTACATGGTGACGGCAATGCCGTGAAGCTTCAATTCGGGGTTGTAGAGCGCCTTCACCCGCTCCACCGTCTGCATCAGGTGGCTGAGCCCCTCCAGCGCATAGAACTCGGCTTGCAGCGGGACCAGAAGCCCATCGGCGGCGGCCAGCGCATTGATCGTGAGCAGCCCCAGCGCCGGCGGGCAGTCGATCAGGATGTAGTCGTAGTCGCCGCGCGCGGTCTCCAAGGCGTCCTTCAGCCGGTAGGCCCGCCGCTCCGCTCCGACCAGCTCCAGCTCGGCGCCCGATAGATTGGTGTCGGAGGGAACAATGGCGAGTCTCGGCACAGCCGTCTCGATGATCGCATCCGCCAGGTCGAGGTCGCCCATCAGGACGCCGTAGACGTCGTTGTCCCGCGCCTTCATGTCGATGCCGAGGCCGGTGCTGGCGTTGCCCTGCGGGTCCAGGTCGATGATCAGCGCCTGCATCTCACAGGCGGCAAGCGCGGTCGCCAGATTGACGGCTGTCGTGGTCTTGCCCACCCCGCCCTTCTGGTTCGCGACGGCGATGACGGTGGCGCGGCGCTTCTTTGCGGAACTCTCGGCGGGCACTGTCTGATCCCTATCGGTCTGGGCGGTGGATGCGGCGCGGCTCCCGGATCTCCAACAGCGCCGCGGAAGGGTCGCTGAGGCTGGGATGGCGTTCTACGATCATCATCCATTCTTGAGCCGCGAGGGTCAATTCCTCCTCGGCGCTTTTCCCCTTCAAAAAGAGGCAGAGGCTGTCCGCCGTCATGAAGGGCTCGGCATAGGCCAGGAGGTCGGTGAGGGGCGCCAGCGCCCGGGCCGTCACCACGTCCGCCGCGAAGGGCTTGAGCTCTTCGATCCTCACCGCGTGAACATGGACCTCGGCCCCTGTTTCACGTGAAACTTCGCGCAGGAAGGCCGCCTTGCGCTGGTCGGACTCGACGAGATGCACATCTCCGTCGCCCATGATCGCCAGCACCAGGCCCGGGAACCCCGCCCCGCTGCCAAAGTCCACAAGGCGTAGCGGCCGGTCCTTGGGCGGAGACGGAAGGTGCGACAGGAGTTGAGCGGAGTCCAGGAAGTGCCGCCGCCAGGGGTCCGCGAGCGTTCCCTTCCCCACGAGGTTGATCGCGCGGTTCCATTTCCGGAGCAGCGCTTCGTAGCGCTCCAGCTTCTCCATTGTTTCACGTGAAACAGAAAGCTGCTCGGCGAAGGCTTCCGGCGACAGCGGGGCCGTCATGGCCGTCAGGCCGCCGAGGAGGCCGAGCCCTCGCGGCGCTTCACATAGCGCAGCAGGGCGACGATGGCGGCAGGGGTGATGCCCGGCAGGCGCGCCGCCGCGCCCAGGCTTTGGGGCCGCGAGCGCGACAGGATCTGCTTCACCTCGTTGGAGAGGCTGGGGATGCCCTCGTAGTCCAGGTCCGCGGGAAGTTGGAGCGCCTCGTCCCGTCGGTAGGCCGCGACGTCCGCTTCCTGCCGCGCAAGATACCCGGCGTAGTGCGCGTCGATCTCGAGCTGCTCTCGTAGAGCCGGGCTCAGACCGGCCAGTTCCGGCCAGAGACGCGCCAGTCTTTCGCTGTCTATTCCGGGCAGAGCCATCAGGTCGAGAACATTCCGGCGGCGGCCGTCTTGATTGATGGAGAAGCCTGCCTTCGTCAGTTCATTGGGCGTGGCGCTGAGCTTTTCCGCAAGCGCCCGCGCCGCCGCCAAGGCTGCCTTCTTCTCGACCCAGGCGGCGCGCCGCTCCGCGCCGACACAGCCCCAGACAATTCCTTTGTCGGTTAGCCGCTGATCCGCGTTATCTGCCCGCAAGCGAAGCCGGTATTCGGCGCGGCTGGTGAACATGCGGTAAGGCTCCGTCACCCCCCGCGTCACCAGATCGTCGATCATCACACCGATATAGCCCTCGGTCCGCTCGACCGAGACAGCCTCCGCTCCCGACGAAAGCCTCGCCGCGTTCAGTCCAGCCATCAGGCCCTGGGCCGCCGCTTCCTCATAACCCGTGGTTCCGTTGATCTGCCCGGCGAGGAAGAGTCCCGGGAGACGGCGGGTTTCCAGGGCCGGCGTCAGTTCGCGCGGGTCGATGTAGTCGTACTCGATGGCGTAGCCATGCTGCAGAACCCGCGCCCTTTCAAGGCCCGGTATCAGCCGCAACATCTCGTCCTGAACCTCAGCGGGCAAGGAGGTGGAAATGCCGTTGGGATAGACCGTGTTGTCGTCCAGCCCTTCGGGCTCCAGGAAAATCTGATGGCGCGCCTTGTCGGCGAAACGCACCACCTTGTCTTCGATGGAGGGGCAGTAACGCGGCCCCTGGCTTTCGATCTGACCGCTGTAGATCGGCGCGCGGGAAAGGTTCGCCTCGATAACGCCGTGCGCCTCGGGCGTCGTGTAGGTGATATGGCAGTCGATCTGCGGGACCGTGATCTTGGCGGTCAGCGTGGAAAACGGCTCCGGCGGATCGTCGCCCTTCTGCCGTTCCAATGCCTGCCAGTCAATGGTCCGGCCATCGAGCCTCGGCGGCGTGCCGGTCTTGAGGCGGCCGAGCGCAAACCCCAGGCTCTCGAAGCGCTCCGAAAGCCCCAGGGCCGGCGCTTCTCCGACCCGCCCGGCGGGCGTGCGCTCCTCACCCCTATGGATCATGCCGCGCAGGAATGTGCCTGTGGTGATGACCACGGCGTCTGCGCGCAGCACGCGGCCATCCTCAAGCAGAACGCCCCGGCAGCGCCCCTCTTCCACGATCAGGTCCCCGACAGCGCCTTCGAGGATCGTAAGGTCCTGTTGGCTTTCCAGCAGTTCCTGAACGGCCCGGCGGTAGAGCGCCCGGTCCGCCTGAGCGCGGGGGCCGCGCACGGCCGGGCCCTTACTGCGGTTCAGCAGGCGGAACTGGATGCCGGACCGATCGATGGCCCGCCCCATGAGGCCGTCCAGCGCGTCGATCTCGCGCACGAGATGGCCCTTCCCGAGACCGCCGATTGCCGGATTGCAGGACATGACCCCGATGGTGTCGCGCTTATGGGTCGCCAAGGCGGTGCGCGCCCCGAACCGCGCAGCCGCGGCGGCGGCCTCGCAGCCTGCATGGCCGCCGCCGACAACGATTACATCGAAGGTCCGGTTATCCGTCATGGCGACTAGATAGGCGAAGCCTGCCCGCCCTGTCAAAAGAAGCCTGCCCTGCAGCCCGGCCAAGACTGTTTCACGTGAAACAATGAACGACGGGCCGGCCCTACTTCCCGATGCAGAAGTCGCTGAAAATCACGCCCAGCAGGTCCTCGACATCGACGCGCCCGCTGATCCGACCAAGGGCTCTCAGGGCAAGCCGCAACTCTTCTGCGCGCAGCGCCACCTCTTCCACTGCCGCGGCGCGCGTCAGTGCCTCGGCGGTTTCTTCGAGCGCGGCGCAGTGACGCTGACGGGTGAACTCCGGCGCCTCCAGCGCGGGCGCCAAGTCCAGCGCCAGCTTCTTCTCAAGCCAGGCCTCCAGGGCGTCCAATCCCTGCCCCTCCTTGGCGGACAGCAGCAGCAGCGTCCGGCCTTCCGGGTCTTCGGGCGGCGCAGCGTCACCAACCAGGTCGATCTTGTTGAGCAGGATCGCCCCCTCGCGCCCGAGCAGCGCCAGCGTGGCGGCGTCCAGGTCCGGCCAGGCCGTCGCGTCGAAGACCGCCAGCACCAGATCGGCGGCGGCGGCCCGCTCCCGGCTGCGGCGCATGCCCTCCCGCTCAACAGGGTCGATCTCGTCGGCTTCGGCGGCGCGCAGGCCCGCCGTATCGGCCAAGGTCACCGGCAGTCCGCCCAGAGAGAGATGCACCTCCACGACGTCGCGCGTGGTCCCGGCCCGCTCCGATACTATGGCGGCCTCGCGCCCTGCTATCTTATTGAGAATACTTGATTTACCGGCATTCGGAGGCCCGACGATCGCGATCTGAAGTCCCTGCCTCAAGCCCCGCGCTCGCGCCGAGCGCTCCAGCGCCTCGCCGATCTCTGCGGCCAGCGCGGTCAGGGCCGCCGCCTGCCCGTCGAGCAGGTCTTCGGGCAGCTCCTCCTCGCTGAAGTCGATGGCTGCTTCCAGATGCGCGAGTTGGCGCGTCAGGCTCTCTCGCCAGGGCGCGAGCCGCGCCTCCAGCCCGCCTTCCATCTGGCGGAGCGCCTGCCTGCGCTGCGCCTCGGTCTCGGCGTTGATCAGGTCGGCCAGACCCTCCACCTCGGTCAGGTCCAGCTTGCCCGCGTCGAAGGCACGGCGCGTGAACTCCCCGGCCTCCGCCGGGCGCAGGCCGGGCCGCGCGGCGAGCGCTGCGAGGACGCCCTCGACCACGGCGCGCCCGCCATGGCAGTGGATCTCGGCCATGTCCTCTCCCGTGAAGCTCCCGGGGGCCGGAAACCAGAACAGCAAGGCTCTGTCCAGGGGCACGCCGCTCCCAGGGTCGCGGAGCGGCCGGAGGCTCGCGCGTCTCGGCTCGGGAAGCTCGGACCCGCAGAGCGCCTTCAAGGCGGCAGCACTCTCAGGCCCCGAGAGACGCAGCACGGCCACTCCCGCCCGGCCCGCGCCGCTCGAAAGCGCGAAGATGGTCTGGGCGCGGTCGCTCATGGGGCGGACCCGGTCAGCCGCCTACTTCGGCCCGTCTTCGGGCGTCAGCAGCAGCCGCTCCACCCGGCGGCCTTCGATCAGGTGTGTCTTGAGGATCTCGTCCACGTCTTCGGCGCTGTCGTAGCGGTACCAGACCCCTTCGGGATAGATCACCATCACGGGGCCCAGTTCGCAGCGGTCGAGGCAACCGGACTGGTTGATGCGCACGCCGGGAATGCCAAGCTCCTTCGCGCGCGCCTTCATGTAGTTGCGAAGACGAACCGCGCCGCCCGCAGAGCAGCAGCCGCGCGGGTGCCCCTCGGGCCGCTCATTGATGCAGGCGAAGACATGGGCCTCGTAGTAAGGCGCCGGATCGCCGGGCAGGCTCCGATTCAACTCTTTGTTCTTGCTGTCTATTTCGCTCATTTCTTGTCGTCCGGTCCCTTGTCTTTACCGCTTGCGTCTTTGCCGCTTGCGCCCATGCCGCCTGCACCCATGCCGGCCGCCATCTGCTTCCAGAAGATCTGCTGAAGCTGCTCGAAGCCTTGAACGCCCGCCGGCAGCCAGGTCTTCAGGAGCTGCTCGGGATCGCTCGCCTGCATGTTGCTCATCAGACGGCGCTCCACCTCTTTCATCACATTTTCCTGCATGGGCGCAACGTCGGGCAGCCCCAGGAAGCGGCGGGCCTCCTCCGGCGTGCAGTCGATGTCGAACTTGATCTTCATCGGGCTTCCTTTCGGTCCGGACCTGTCACGGGCGCCGCATCCGAGAATACGGTTGAGCGAGCGCTGCAATGCGAACATATAGGAGGGACGAGCATAACCGGCCAGCAAAAGCGGGCAAGACGCCTTAAGGGAGAGACGAGTGACCATCAAAGCCGAGACGCCGGACGGATCGGCGGGGACAAGCGCGCAGAGTGGCAATCGCCTTTCGGGGGAAAGCAGCCCCTATCTGCTCCAGCACCGGGATAACCCGGTCCACTGGCAGCCCTGGGGCGAAGCGGCCTTCGCCCAGGCGCGCGCGGAGAACAAGCCGGTTCTGCTGTCGGTCGGCTACGCCGCCTGCCACTGGTGCCATGTCATGGCCCATGAGTCCTTCGAGAACGAGTCCGTCGCGGACTTGATGAACCGCCTCTTCGTCAACATCAAGGTGGACCGGGAGGAACGTCCCGACCTCGACGGCATCTACCAGAACGCGCTTGCGATCCTGGGTGAACAGGGCGGCTGGCCGCTCACTATGTTCCTGACTCCAAAGGGAGAACCCTTTTGGGGCGGCACCTACTTCCCGCCCGAACCGCGCTATGGCCGCCCGGGATTCCCGCAGGTCCTCCAGGCCCTGTCCGAGGCCTACCACGGCGACCCCGAAAAGATCGCCAGCAACGTGACGGCGATCCAGGGCGCGCTGCAGAAGCTCTCCAATCCGGCCGGCGGCGGCGCCATCGACGCGGAGATGCTGGAGCGCGTCTCCCAGTCTTTGGGCCGGGAGATCGATCCCATCAACGGCGGAATCGGACAGGCGCCCAAGTTCCCTCAACCCGCGATCCTGAAACTGCTGTGGCGCGGCTGGAAGCGGACGGCCAACAGCGCCTACCGGGACGCCGTGCTGCTGTCGCTCGCCAAGATGAGCCAGGGCGGCATCTACGATCATCTGGGCGGCGGCTACGCCCGCTATGCGACCGACAACCGCTGGCTGGTCCCCCACTTCGAAAAGATGCTCTACGACAACGCCCAGCTTCTCGACCTTCTGACCCTGGCGATCGCGGAGACCGGCGATCCCTTTCTGGCCGAGCGGCGCGAGGAGACCATCGGCTGGCTGCTGCGCGAGATGATCGCCGAGGACGCCGAGGGTCAGCCGTCCGGCGCTTTCGCCGCGACCCTGGACGCGGACAGCGAGGGCGAGGAGGGCCGCTACTATGTCTGGAGCGCAGCGGAGATCGACAGCCTTCTGGAGGCCGAGTTGGCGGCGCTCTTCAAGCAAGTCTACGACGTTTCGCCCGGCGGGAACTGGGAAGGCAATAACATACTGAACCGTACGGAACATGCCGAACGCCTCTCCGCGCAAGAGGAAGAGCGTCTGTCGAACGCCCGCGCAACGCTTTTCGAGGCGCGCGAGAAGCGGGTGCGGCCCGGCTGGGACGACAAGGTGCTGACGGACTGGAACGGCATGATGATCGCCGCCCTGGGCCGCGCCGCCTTCGCCGCCGGGCGAAGCGACTGGTTGGAGGCCGCGCGCCGCGCCTATCGCGTCGTGGTCGATCTGCTCGACCACGGCGGACGGTTCCACCATTCCTGGCGGCGTGGAATCCTGCGCTCCGACGGGACGCTGGACGACTACGCCCAGATGATCGACGCCGCCCTCACCCTCCATGAGCTGACGGGCGAGGACCGCTACCTGCGGGACGCGCGCCGCTGGCTGGAGACGCTGGAGCGGCTATTCGAGGACAAGGAAAAGGGCGGCTTCTTCCTGACCGCAGCGGACGCCGAAGACCTGATCGTGCGGCCCAAGCACGCACATGACAACGCGACGCCAGCGGGCAACGGCGTGATCGCGGCCCAGCTTGTCCGATTGTTCTTCCTGACCGGCGAGCGGGCCTACGCAGAGAAAGCGGAGCGCTGCATCGCCGCCTTCACCGGAAACCTGGAGCGGGAGTTCTATGCGCTGCCGAGCATTGTCAGCGCCGACGAATTCCTGAAGTCGGGCCGCCAGATCGTCGTGGTCGGAGAGACTGGGGATCCCGACCGCGAGGCGCTGATCGACGTCCTGCGCGCCCATCCGGACCTGCATGACGTCCGCCAGTTGCTGGCGCCCTCGACCCCGCTGCCCGAGAGCCATCCGGCGCACGGCAAGGGCCTCAAGGACGGCAAGGCCGCGGCCTACCTCTGCCAGAATCAGAGCTGCTCCCTGCCGATCACCGATCCCGCCGCCCTGGCAAGCGCGTTGCAGGGGCGCCAGCCGTGACGGCGAGCGCGCTCCTAGCGGACTCCCCCTTGGGGGCCCTCCTGGTCACGGTGGAAGGTGAGGCCATCACCCGGATTACCTGGGGCGAGGGTCTGGAGCAAAAAGAGGGAGCGGCGGCAGAGAACGCCCTGGCGCAAGAAGCGCTCGACCAACTGAGGGGCTACTTCGACGGAACCCGGCGCGCCTTCGACTTGCCGCTCGCCCCCGCGGGCAGCGCCTATCAACAGAAGGTCTGGCGCGCGATGACCGAGATTCCCTATGGCAAGAGCGAGACCTATGGCGAACTCGCCGGACGGATCGGCTCGGTCGCCCGCGCGGTGGGCGGGGCCTGCGGGTCCAACCCCATACCCATCGTCATCCCCTGCCACCGGGTTCTCGGCGGCGGCGGCGGGATGGTCGGATTCTCCGCGGCGGGCGGCGTCGCGGATAAACGCCTGCTCCTCGCGCTGGAGCGCGGAGAGCCCGCTCTGCCCTTCGGCTGACAAGGCGGTGGCATTGCGGCTAGACTCCCGCGCCGGCGGGGTCAGAATGAAAATCCAAGGGAGGACAGACACCATGAGCAAAATGACCGTTTCCACGCCCGATGGCAGCTTCGACGCCTACGTGGCCTTGCCCGCGCAAACGCCAGCACCCGGGATCCTGGTGATCCAGGAGATCTTCGGCGTGAACCAAGTCATGCGCGACATCTGCGATGGCCTGGCGGCCCAGGGCTATGTCGCCTGCTGCCCCGACATCTTCTGGCGCATCGAGCCGGGCATCGACATCACCGACAAGACCGAGGCCGAGTGGGCCCGCGCCTTCGAGCTCTTCGGCGCCTTCGACGTGGAAAAGGGGGTCGAGGACCTGAAGGCCTCGCTCGCCGCGCTGCGCGATCATGACGCAACCAACGGCAAGGCCGGTACGGTCGGTTACTGCCTCGGCGGCAAGATGGCCTTCCTGATGGCGACCCGCTCGGACGCCGACTGCAACGTCAGCTATTACGGCGTCGGACTCGATGAGCTTCTGGGTGAGGCCGAAAACATCACCAAGCCGACCCTGTTGCACATCGCGAGCGAAGACCAATTCGTACCCAAGGAAGCTCAGGAGAAGATCAAGGCCGCGCTTTCCGGCCACCCTCAGGTGACGCTTCACGTCTACGAGGGCCAGGACCACGCCTTCGCGCGCGAGGGCGGCGCCCACTACGACGCCGAGGCGGCGAAGCTCGCCAACGAGCGGAGCGCCGCTTGCTTCAAGCAGAACCTCGGCTGAGGCCAACGGCGGACCATCCCATCAAGAATAACAACGGAGCCTGAAAACACATGGTTAAAGCCATCCGCATCGAAGAGACCGGCGGCCCGGAAGTCCTGAAGTACGTGGACGTCGAGGTCGGGGATCCCGGCGAGGGCCAGGTGCGCCTGAAGCAAACGGCCATCGGCCTCAACTACATCGATGTCTATCACCGCACCGGCCTCTATCCGGTCGAACCGCCGCTGGTGATCGGCATGGAGGCGGCGGGCGAGGTGATCGCCACCGGCCCCGGCGTCACCGATCTCGCGGTCGGTGACCGGGTTGCCTATGCGACGCCGCCGCTGGGCGCCTATGCCGAAGAGCGGCTGATCCCGGCGAACCGCGTCGTCAAGCTGCCCGACGCCATCGACGACAAAACCGCCGCCGCCATGATGCTCCAGGGCATGACGGTGGAGTACCTGATCCGGCGCACCTATCCGGTGAAGCCGGGCGATACGGTCCTGTGGCAGGCGGCCGCCGGCGGCGTCGGCCTGATGGCCTGCCAATGGCTGAAGCACATCGGCGCGACGGTCATCGGAACGGCGGGCTCGGAAGAGAAGTGCGCCCTGGCCAAGGCGCACGGCGCCGATCACGTGATCAACTACCGCGAGGAGAACTTCGCCGAGAAGGTCAAGGAGATCACGGACGGCAAGGGCGTACCTGTCGTCTACGACGGCGTGGGCAAGGACACCTGGGAAGGCGCGCTCGACTGCCTGCAGCCGCGCGGCCTGATGGTCACCTTCGGCAATGCCTCCGGTCCGGTGCCGCCGGTCAACCTCGGTATCCTGTCGGCCAAGGGCTCGCTCTACGTGACCCGCCCGACGCTGATGACCTACACAGCCAGCCGTTCGGACCTCGTGGAGAGCGCCAGCGCGCTCTTCGATGTCGTCACCAAGGGCGCGCTCAAGATCGAGGTCAACCAGACCTATCCTCTGAGCGAGACCGAACAGGCGCACCGCGATCTGGAAGCGCGGAAGACGACCGGCTCAACGGTCATTCTGCCGTAAAGGGGAACAGGCGGCGCTCCTTCACAGGGGCGCCGCTCCCTCTACCTTGCCGCCCTCTCGAAGCGGCTTGCCTTCTCCAGGAACGCCGGGATGTCCATGGTCAGGTAGTGGTCGGCCGCCTCGCCTGTGACCTCCTCCAGCAAGAAGAGACTCGGCGCCACAAGGTGCTTCAGCGTCTTCTCGAAGGGCGTGCTGTCGGGCGGCGCGACGGCGGCCACCTCGGCGCAGGCCTTCTGATACTGGGAAATCAAGGAAAGCGTGGAGAAGCTGACCGCACCGCTGCGGAACAGGATGTCGATCATCTCTTCCATCTCCGCAAAGGCAGTGCCGTCATGGAGACGCTCCCGGAAGACCTCCCGCTCCGGATGATCCGCGGTCTCTGCATAGAGAATCGTCAGGTTCAGCGTCCGTCCGGTCCAGTCGGGCTCTTCCGGAGTCTTGATGGCGTCGGTAAGATCGTCGTTTACCTGAAGGAGCCGGGCGAGACCGAGACCGAGCGGCGCGAACTTCGCCGCCCAACCGGCGCTCTCCGGCCCGCAGACGGCCCGCGCCCCGAGGCTGAGCCCGAAAGAGAAAAGACTGCCGGTCGTGCCATCCACCGTGCGCCAGTAGACTTCCTGGCTGCGCTCGGGACAAACGCTGCCGTCCTGCGCCAGACAGAAGGGCAGGATCATGGCCTCCAGCTCCCGGCGGAGGGACAGGCGGACCCTCTCGTCCTCACTCACGTGGTCAACCAGACGGAAGGCGACGGCGGTCGCCGCCTGAGCGCTGTTGGCGAGGCGGCCTTCCCCCTCGCTCTCCATATCCGGCCAGTCCTCCTCGTCCAGCAGCCAGTCGATCATCTTGAAGGCAGCGGTCAAGACGTGCATGACCGCGCCAGCGGCGGCCGAGGGCTCGCACCCCAGAGCGCGCGCTGCGATGCCGGGCACATGGTAGATGATGAACCCGGAGCGGTGCGGCAGCTTCAGGCGTTCGGCCAGTGACGGCCAGCCAAGCCCCAGACAGGTCTCCCGGATCATGGCGTCCGCTTCGGCTCTCTGGTCCGCATTGAGCAACTGCTCGCCGTAGCTGGTCTCGCCGCTCATCAGGCTTCTTGTTGTCTTTGACATGGATCGCCCCCCTTCTCGAAGACCCAGAGACTTGAAAGGCGGTTCCGCGTATTGCCGCGGAACCGCCCATCTAGCTCTTAGGGTGCCTCACCGTTCAAAAGGACCGGCATCCAGGTGGTGGGGCGTTCGAAACGGTCGTTCGAAGACCGCACCGCCATGGCCCCCACCACCGCTTCTTGGTTGCCCCTTACTGATCCATCAAGCGCCAATCACGAGCCCCAAGGGATTCAGTCTCTGGAGGAAGCGGCGTCCTTTCTTTCATCGACCCGCTAGGAGTCGAGCTTGCGCATCGTCTGGATGCTTTCTTCGGCACCCCAGGGATCCCAATTATCGGCCAATGAAGCGTTTCTCGCTCCCTCGACCCATTCGGCGTCGAGCCGGC